>NZ_JAPZQJ010000359.1:0-8646 GCF_027530405.1 Microcystis sp. LE19-41.2A
ATGGAAATTTTTTCTTTCTTCCAGACATCGATAATTTTTTGGCGAAAATCTACGGAATAGGGTCTCATAGGAAGCTGGTAAGTTCTATTATTTGTCTATTTGCTTTCCATTGTACCTCATAGCTCCAAGAATTGCTATATAATATTAAAATGATTGATGGAGCCTTGATTCAATTACTTTATCGCTTCCAAGGATCGCAGTTATTATCCCATAGACTAGCTTTCTTCTCATCCCCTTATTTATAATCTTTTCAAAATGAGCCAGAACTATATGAAGAAGATGAGATATTTGCCGATATTATCGACAAAAATATTGTAGCTGTACCGATTAGATTTGATTACGATCCTGATAATTTTCAAGAGATTCATCACCCCAGATGTCATCTCACCCTAGGACAATTCAAAAACTGCCGAATTCCAGTGTCCTCCCCTTTAACACCCAGCATATTTATTGCTTTTATCCTTCGTAACTTTTACAATACAGCCTATCATCTATATTCCGAGCAGATCAATTTTAACAATCAGCGATTTCCAGAAACCATAACTGAAATAGAAACGAATATACTACATTTTGCTATTAAATCTCCCTCTCTATAGTCCCTATTGGATTTACCCTCATACAGTTCAGCGAAACCTCGAAATTTTTTCTCAAAAAAGCTTGACAAAATCCCTCAACTTGCCTTATACTTTCTAGTATAATGGGAATCCGTGCCTGCCTGCGAACAGCTATTTTTTCAAGGAATAAGGAGTCAGGGAAAATAAAGACTCCTTAACTGAAGACAGTTTATTTGTGGAATTGGTGCAGTAGGTTGCGAAATTCTGGAAAACTAATCTGATGATCGCGACTTGTATCGGCCTGCTGTAACATAGCTTCGATTTCCTTGTCTGTCACCCCCGGTTCGATCGCCTGAAGACAAGCTTTTAACTCCTCAAGGCTAATTTGTCCGGAGCCATCACTATCGAATAGCTGGAATCTTTCCAATAAAATTCTTTCCTGTTGATCACGATCGCTGTCACTACTAAAAGATAGACGATCAAAGACCTGAAAAGCGCGGGCGATATTTTGCCATAATTGACGGGACAGAGGACGATGGAGAATCGTTTCCTCCTCCTGACCGGTAACTCCGTACTCCCGACGCAAAGACTCGACAGTTTCCGTTTCCGAGGCCGGCAATTCCGTCAATAAATGCTTGATCGCCTCCCTGGAACTCTTACCGGTTAACACTTCCAGCAATTCTGACCCCACCCGGCGATCGGGGTCTTTTTTCCAAGTCACCAACAAACTTTCTAACAAAGCATCGCGGTAACTCTGCAAACGCAACCAATCCTCGCGACTATACTGCTTGTCCGGATCGAGAAGTTCGGCCGATTCCACACCCAACTCCGTTAGAATTGCCTGATGTTCGGCCTCGGTAATCGTCAACTCTAAGCGCATTTGTTCTAGGATTTCGAGGCTGTGGCCGAAGTCAGTATATCCCTCCTCCAAAGCCTCTTTTAACAAGGCTTTATAGGCTTTTAAACACTTCTGGTGGCTGAAATCCGGCAGTATCTTGGCCAATACATACACCTCATCCGCGTGCAAAGCTGACAGCGATCGCCCATCAAGATATTTAGCCGTATCGAGACCCAGTTTACCCAACTGTTTACGCAATCTTCCCGCTAGTCCTTCTCGTTGGTAACGGTCGGGATCCCTTGTCCAGGTGCGATATAACCATAAACTACTCAAAACAGCCGGTAAAATATCAGCGAAATAATACCAAAATTTTGGCAAAAGATTAATAAAAGGACGACCAGCGAAAATAAAGAAGAAATTGAAAATCAGAAAAGTTCCGACAGTAAAGACGCGGTGACGGATAATTTCGGTCGGTAAGGGCGACTTTTTGCGGATTCTATAGACTTTATAGGCATTTTCAACTTTTTTACCGAGAAAGTAACCCAAAAAAGTGCAGATTGCCAAAGTTAAGGAAACAGCTACCAGCTTCGGAATCGCAATTGCCTGACCAGCAAGATAAAAACCCGGTTGAAAGAGGGATTCTAGTTGATTTTCTTCGTGCGCCCAAGCTCCAGAGAAATAATAGTCCCAATTGCCAGCATAGAGATAATAATAGATAGCATAGCCAAAAACTAAGCCAAAATAACCGTAATAAAGCCATTGGCGATCTCTGTTAGTAATCCCATCCCAATAGGATCTTTCCGCATCGATATCGATACAGGGACTCTGACAGGCAACACAGGCACTTTGTTCGCTACCATCTTCCCGGACAATACGACACATAGATTGAGTAATCCCACCGCGACTGTCTTCGTGAGCGGTACTATTTAGTAAACCCCTCGGTTCACCGTAAATCCTTTCCACTGGACTCATGGGACAGAAATAGTTACACCAAGATTTGCCCCCATACCAATAACCCACAAAGATCGCCACTAGAATAGTAAAGATTAAAAAGCTACCCAAGACTAAGCGATCGGAATTATCAAAGAGAATCCGTCCGCATAAACCCAAAAATAACAGACTTAATTGTAGATAGAGATAATTCCGGGCTAACCAAGAGTTTTTCGGCACTTTATAGATTTCATAGCGGACTTTCCCCGATTTATCGGTGTATTTTTTCTGACGCTGTTTACCCAAAGCGCGCGGTATTTGAGAAAGAAAGGATAAAGGACAGATACGCCGCCAGAGTTCGTGACCGAATACTAATAAGATAAAAATGCTACTAGGAACCACTATTCCCCAAAAAATCGGCGCAGCTAACTGATAGGAGGATTGGGGTAGGCAAACTCCCTGGACTTTAATGCACACATCGGGATCAACTCTCAGGGGACTAGAGAGATTATTAGTATCGGTTAATTGTGCCGAAATCGGGTCAAAAAACAGAGAAAATATCAGAATTAACCAAGCGATGGTAACAACCCATCGCAGATAGTGCATTGATCGTTCGGGAATTTGTGCAAACATAGGTCTAAGTAGTGACGGAGAAGAGACTTTTAAGGGAGATTAGGGCTTCAATCCTCGAATTATCAAGCTTTTACTTTAATAGCGGCGAAAAACTTGCCTTTTTGAGGGACTGCATTGCCTTTTTCTACCCCCGAGGAAATTCCCCTTCAGGCAGCAGGGTGCGGCGTTGACAAATTAACAGTGATCCAGTATATGTGGGAAAATTGTCTTAAAATATTATCTACGCTGCTACTATCACTAGACTAGAACATTAAAGAGCGTATTGGCTTAATCCTTCTCAAAAGTTTAAATTCTATGGCTGAAAGCTTGAACCATAAATCCGAAAAACCCTCTCCTCCTCCCGTCCCCCAAGAAAACCCTTGGCTAGAAGCAGTTAAAACCATTGTCACGGCTGGAATTTTGGCTTTTGGCATCCGCACTTTTGTGGCCGAGGCCCGTTATATTCCCTCTTCTTCCATGGAACCCACTCTCCAGATTAACGATCGCCTAATTATCGAGAAAGTTAGCTATCATTTTCAGAAGCCAGAACGGGGTGATATAGTGGTTTTTAGTCCGACAGCCGCTCTCAAAGCTCAAAATTTTCATGATGCTTTTATTAAACGGGTGATTGGACTGCCGGGGGATAAGGTGGAAGTCAAAAACGGTCTAGTTCACGTCAACGGTAAAGTTTTAGCGGAAAAGTATATCGCCGAAGAACCTAATTATACTTTCGGACCGGTGACAGTTCCCCCCGATCAATATTTGGTTTTGGGCGATAATCGCAATAATAGTTATGATTCCCACGCTTGGGGCTTCGTTCCCCGGGACAACTTAATCGGTCGCGCCGTGGTGCGTTTTTGGCCCTTCAATCGTCTGGGAGGACTTGACAACCCCGACGCTGCCATAAATCAGAATTAATGTCAACAAAATAAATATAAAAATTCCCCCTAAAACTAGGGGGATTCGGCCATCTATTTGAACATATTACTCACGGAATTGTCCTCATGAATGCGCCATATTGCCTCCCCCAGAATCGGGGCAACCGGCAAGACTTTCAGTTGCGGGAAAAGATGTTCTTGGGGGACGGGAATCGTGTTAGTAACGATCACTTCCTCGACTATGCCACTGGATAAACGCTCGATCGCCGGACCAGAAAAAACCGGATGGGTGGCACAAGCATAAACCTGTCGCGCCCCCTTGGCTTTCAGTAACTGCGCCCCTTGAGCGATCGTACCGGCCGTATCGATCATATCATCGACTAAAACCGCCGTTTTATCCTTAACATCGCCGATCAAGTTCATCACTTCCGCCACATTATGGGTTTGCCGGCGTTTATCAATAATTGCTAGGGGAGCATCACTGAGTTTTTTGGCAAAAGCCCGCGCCCTGGCCACCCCACCCACATCGGGAGAAACCACGACGATATCGGGTAATTGTTTACTGAGAAGATAGTCCACCACCACTGGGGAACCGTAAACGTGATCGAAGGGAATATCGAAATAACCTTGAATTTGGGCCGAATGCAAATCCATGGCCAACACGCGACTTGCCCCCGCTTCCGTGATCAGATTAGCCACCAGTTTAGCGGCGATCGATTCCCGGCCGGCGGTTTTGCGATCGGCGCGAGCATAACCATAATAGGGAATTACGGCGGTAATTTGTCGGGCAGAAGCACGACGACAGGCATCAATCATGATCAACAATTCCATCAAATGATCGTTGACGGGATTGCAACAGGGTTGAATTAAATAGACATCACAGCCGCGGATCGATTCCTGAATCTGGATGTACAATTCACCATCGGCGAAACGTTTACGAATCATCGGACCCACATCCATGCCCAGATAACGGGCCACCTCTTGGGCAAGAGATACATTAGCGGATCCCGAAAAGAGACGAAGACGATTGCTGTCCGACGCGGCGGGAAACATCGGATGTCGCATCAAAGTAGCAGAATAGCTCACAGCAGATTCTTTACCCTCAAACTCAAGGCACTTTTTTCTATCATCTCAGTTTTGTTGAAAATCTGAGTGGATTTCTTTGTTAGATATTGCCGCCGGATTTTGTCAAAACCGATTAACGTTTGGCTAACTTTTTCACCGGTAATTTACGCAGACGGACCGATTTCGGGGTAATTTCTACCAACTCATCCGGTCCGATGTATTCGAGGGCGCGTTCGAGACTCATATCCACGGGGGATTGTAACTGAACCAATTCATCCCCGGTGGCGGAACGATGGTTAGTTAACTGTTTAGTTTTGCAGATATTGATCTCCACGTCCTGGGGCCGGTTGCTTTCGCCGATAATCATGTTTTTATACACTTTTGTCCCCGGAGTAATAAAAAATACCCCCCGGTCCTCGGCGTTTTTGAGGGCGTAGAAAGTGGCGACTCCTTCCTCAAAGGCAGTAATCACGCCATTGTAACGGGTGGCCAATTCCCCGGAGAAAGGACGATATTCGAGAAAACTATGGTTCATAATCCCCTCACCGCGACTCAGACGGATAAATTCGCCCCGGAAACCGATTAAACCTCGGGCCGGAATCACGAATTCCAATTGAGTACGGCCATTGCTGCCCGTCTGCATATCCTGCATTTCCCCTTTCCGTTGGCCGAGACGTTCGATACTGGAACCCACCGCTTCTTCGGGTACATCTAAAACGAGGTATTCGTAGGGTTCGCAGGGTTGACCGTTAATTTCGCGGTAGATAACTTGCGGCTGCGATACTTGGAATTCGTAGCCTTCCCGACGCATGGTTTCGATGAGAATGCCTAAATGCAGTTCCCCCCGTCCCGAAACCAGGAATTTCTCGGCAGAATCACTTTCTTCCACCCGCAGGGCGACATTAGTTTCTAATTCTCGCATTAGACGATCGCGAATTTGCCGCGAGGTGACAAAAGTGCCTTCCTGACCGGCAAAGGGAGAATCGTTCACCGAGAAGGTCATTTGTAGGGTCGGTTCATCAACTTTAATTAGGGGTAAAGCTTGCGGGTCATCGGCTAAAGTTACGGTTTCCCCGATGTTAGCGTCGGCAAAACCAGCCACAGCAACGATATTACCGGCGCTGGCCTCGTTTAGTTCCACCCGTTTGAGGCCCTCAAAACCAAGAAGTTTTGTTATTTTACCCTTGACAACCGCGCCCGTATCCTTTACTAAAGCTGCCTGTTGACCAGCTTTAATTACGCCGTTATGGATGCGGCCGATAACGATGCGTCCTAAGTATTCCGAGTAATCGAGGGTGGTTACTTGCAGCTGTAGGGGTTTGTTAACGTCCCCGGCCGGTGGTGGAACGTGGTGTAAAATCGCTTCAAAGAGGGGCTGCATATCTTTGTCTTCGTCTTCGAGGCTTTCTTTGGCGAATCCTTGCATCCCGGAAGCGAACAGAGTAGTAAAATCACATTGGTCGTCATCGGCACCCAGTTCCACAAACAGATCGAAAACTTTGTCCACGGCTAGGTTAGGATCGACGTTAGGGCGATCGATTTTATTGACCACGACAATCGGTCTTAATCCCTTTTCTAGGGCTTTTTTCAGCACAAAACGGGTTTGGGGCATCGGCCCCTCGTTAGCATCGACAATCAGGATACAACCGTCCACCATACCTAAAACCCGTTCCACTTCGCCACCAAAGTCGGCGTGACCGGGAGTATCGACGATGTTAATCAGGGTGTCTTGGTAACGAACGGCGGTGTTTTTGGCCAGAATGGTGATACCGCGTTCTCTTTCGAGGTCATTGGAATCCATGACGCAGGTGGGTACATCTTCCCCTTCTCGAAAGATTCCCGACTGTTTGAGGAGTGCATCGACGAGGGTGGTTTTCCCGTGGTCAACGTGAGCAATGATAGCAACGTTACGGATAGGCAGAGACATAAAATATTGAAGTAGTCTTAGGTTTATTTTTACAAGTAAACATTTCTTAATAATTCTAGCTTAGACTGACCAGCACCGTTAGCAAATCTTTATTTTTCCTTGCTTTCCCATCAGCAAGCTCTACTGATTACTGTTGACAGACTCCCCAAACCCTAGGCAAGCAACCCACCCTCACAGGAGTCGAGACGATAGAAAAGACGACTGGAGGCAGGGGGTAGGGGTAAATTAAAGCTAGAGTGAAAATCCTCTTGAACTTTGTAGGTTAAGCGAGGGGAAACTTGGCGAACAATTTGCGTCAACAGTTTATCACCGGTTTTTTGGAGAATGGGACGGGGAATCTTATAAATAAACTTGGGAAACTTAACCATAACATCCATACGCAGTTCCCAGGTGACTTGGGTGATAACCGCCGGAATATCCCGTCCCTGTTGCCGAAAAATTGCCTCAATTTCCCGACTAGGAGAAGATAGCGGCATTTCCTCTAGTTTCATAATTGCCTGATAATCCACTAGATAGCCTAAAAACGGTTGATCGGGAATGGGGACACTGCGAGTATGATAGACTCCATTGACGGGCAGATCGAGAACCACAGCGATTTTCGGCTCCAGTTCATAGCCAAAAGCTCCATATTTACCGATGGTGATAATATAACCATTGTCACCGAAGGGCAGAGTTTTCATCGGTTCGGCACAACGACAAAACCAACCTTCGTGAGCGCGCAGATAATCGGCAACCTTGTCCTGATTGCTATACATATCCATCGCTCCGGCAAAATGGGTTTGAAAACCAAGAAATTGATTGTCTTCTTTGACTTCTACAGATTCGCGAGCTAGGGAGTTAATGGGGGGACGCTGCATGACTTATAAACTGGGCAAATGATAGTACTAGAAACATTTGGGGATTAACCGCCAAAGGATCAGGGAAATTTGTAGAATCGAGATTAGTGTAACGTATTGTTAAAAACTATTAGGTCAAGAAGCGATGAAAGCATTTGTAGCAGGAGCCACAGGGGAAACGGGACGGCGAATTGTTGCCCAATTAGTCGAACGTCAGATTCCCGTCCGCGCTTTGGTGAGAAACCGCGAGAAAGCGGCGGAAATTTTGCCCGCAGGGGTGGAAATCGTCGTCGGAGATGTCCAACAGGCCGATAAGTTAGAGGCACTAATCGCTGATTGTAGCGTTTTGTTATGCGCCACGGGAGCCAGACCGAGTTTTAACCCCACGGAACCTTTGTTAGTGGACTACTTGGGAACTAAAAATCTCATCGATGCCGCAAAAAAGAAAGGAATCGAGCATTTTGTTCTCGTTACTTCCCTCTGTGTATCGAACTTTTTCCACCCCCTCAATCTCTTTTGGTTAATTTTATTCTGGAAAAAACAAGCGGAAGACTATTTAATCAAGAGTGGCTTAACCTACACCATTGTGCGCCCCGGCGGCCTGAAAAACGAGGATAACCTTAATGCCATTAAAATGTCATCCGCCGATACCCTTTCTGAGGGCAATATTCCCCGCACAAAAGTGGCTTCCGTTTGCGTAGAATCCCTATTTTATCCCGCCGCTAACAATAAAATTCTCGAAATTGTTGCTCCCTCAGATGCTCCCAATCTCGATTGGACTCAATTGTTTCAAAGTGTCGGCTAAACAGTAATCAGTTAGGTTCTTCGTTACTTGGTATGGTTCGATAGGGGGGCATAAATCGACTAAATCCTTATCTGGCAAGAGACTTAATTGATTAGTTCGCTCTAGAGCAAAAACAATTGACAAAAATCGCTAAATGCTTTTCTATATAAGGGTTCCATCCCTTATAACCCCCGTCCATTGCATAACAATTACCGAAGAGCC
>NZ_JAPZQJ010000351.1:0-5295 GCF_027530405.1 Microcystis sp. LE19-41.2A
AGGCCGAATTTGAATTCTTTTCTGAACAAAACCCCCTACTATCTGTTGTCAAGGTTCAGTTTTTAGCTTGGTTATCGCTTTTTCCATTGTAGCTTAAAGCCGTCCTAAAAGGACGGGGTTTTAACCCAAATTTTCGATAAAGTTATTTCCGCTGCCGAGAAATTTCAACTTCCCGCACCAGATTTTAGAGTAGGTGAGCTCCGAACAACTTCTATCCTATTCGCTCATCAGGATTTTGGCAAAATGAGTCAATCTGACCGTATTCGCGCTTGTTATCAGCACTGTTGTCTCCTCTATGTCGATAATCAACGGATGTCTAACCAAACCTTACGAAATCGCTTTTGTTTAAATGAATCAAAAAACAATACTGTTTCTCAAGTGATTGGGGCAACTAAAGAAGCAGGACTGATTAAACTTGACGAATCTGAATCTAAATCAACTCGTTATGCTCGTTATCTCCCCTTTTGGGCCTAGACTAGCCTTGAGCGAAGTGGAAATGCTAAAAAGTGCTTCAACGCAAATCCATTTTAGGGATGTCAAATCGGCGAAACCCTTATACAGCGAGCAAAAAAGTGCTTCAACGCAAATCGACATTTTTCCAAGAGGAGATTTTATCATCGCGTCCACACGGGAGTGGGACTTGTGGACGACAACGGCGATACATTTCTTTAAACTGCACCCCCCAAACGTAAATAGGCTTCAATAAAGCTATCTAAATCCCCATTCATTACCCGGGTAACATCGGTGGTTTCCACATTACTGCGGAGATCCTTAACCAATTGATAGGGATGAAAAACATAGTTACGGATTTGATTGCCCCAAGCGGCCTCCACCATATCGCCGCGAATTTCGGCGATCGCTTGAGCCTGTTGTTCCCGGGCGATAATTAACAATTTCGCTTTTAATAAAGCTAGGGCTTTTTCTTTATTTTGTAATTGCGATCGCTCTTGGGTACAACGCACAGCGATACCTGTGGGAAGATGAACTACACGCACGGCAGTTTCCACTTTATTAACATTTTGTCCACCTTTTCCCCCAGATCTAGTGGTGGTAATTTCTAAATCTTTATCGGGAATTTCTACCCTCACCGCATCATCGCCCAAAATTGGCATCACTTCCACCCCGGCGAAACTGGTTTGACGTTTACCATTAGCATTAAAAGGGGAAATTCTTACTAACCGATGGGTGCCTTTTTCTCCTTTCAGATAACCGTAAGCATAAGTTCCGGCAATCTCAATTGTCACCGATTTAATTCCCGCTTCATCTCCTTCTGATATTTCCGCTAAAGTGACTTTATAACCCTGTTTCTCGGCCCAGCGAGAATACATTCTCAGGAGCATTTCTGTCCAATCTTGGGCATCGGTTCCCCCGGCCCCCGCATTAATCGTTAAAACCGCTCCTTTTGCGTCGTAGGGACCATTTAAAAGCTGTTGCAATTCCCAGCGATCGAGGTCATGCTGTAAATGAGTTAAATTGTCCGTCGCTTCTTCTAGTAAAGTTCGATCGGATTCTAATTCTAATAACTCGATAATTGCCTTAGTATCTTCTAATTGTTCACACCAACTTTGATAGGTTTCTAAAGAAGATTTACATTCGTTTAGTTCTTGCAGGGTTTTTTGAGCAGTATCGGGATTATCCCAAAAAGTGGGGACAGCTGCCACCTGTTCTAAGTCTTTAATTTTGGCCCTTAAAGTGGGTAAGTCAAAGATAGTCCTGGGTTTTACCCAGGCGCGATCCTACTATCTCGATACCTTTTTTTAGTTCTGATATTTCCATATTTTCAGTTATCAGTTATCAGTTACTCTAGGAGTCAGGAGTCAGGAGTCAGGAGTCAGTCCCGATGAAAAAATTTTCACCCCCACAGAGGAAAGAGGTTTCCTTCCCTACACCCCACACCCCACACCCTACACCCTCTTTCAAGTCAGGAGTTGAGAGTTGGGGTTTTAGGGTTTTGGGGTATTAGTTGAAATTCCCCCATTTCCCTTATCCACTCTCTGTTCCCCGTTGCGCAGTTCCAGCGTTCCCTAAAATGGTACGATCGATCCGCGCAGGGGAGCAAGACTTTGTAAAGCGTTTTCAGCCTTATCACGACTGCTAAACGCGCCTATTTGCCAGACGCGACGACCTTGGTGGGAAGTGGGGAAAGCGTCGGGATAGAGAGAACGAAGCTTAGTGCGATCGCTCTCGGTCTTGGCTTCAATTACTACTTTAAAACCTTTGCGGCCAGTATTACCAGTATTACCAGTATTACTACTACTGGGATTAGGGGCAGCCCGATTAAAAGTGATTACGTCTGATAAACTTCTGGGATTGCCTAAATTGCGCGGTGGCGGTGGTGGTACAATTGCATTACTATTCTGGGAATTGGGAGGAGTCAGGGGGGGTAAATTAGGGGTAACTGGGGGCTGTGGCGTAAAATTTGACTCTGGTACTCGATTAGTGATCACTGGCTGAGGATTGCTCTCTACTGCTGTTTCTGCAGCGGTAAAGGTATATTCTCGCACTTCGGGATTAGCAGCAGGATTAACAGGTGTTTCTGCTTTGACGGATTCTCTGGGGGGGGGTGTGGGGGGGATAGACGATTGGGTACCTGCGAGTAATTCCGGGGGAGGATTGAAACTGGGACTATCGGCAGTTAGATAGATATGACTGAGATTTTGACCGGCTAGACTGCGTTTAGTAAAGCGCCAGCCATCGATGAGATAAATTTGCATTAAACCGGTCCCTAAACCTTTTGTCCGTCCAATAATTACCTCCGATTGCCTGGGATTGCGGGGGGTTCCCACGAGGACTAATTCCCCGTTGCGTTGTACGATACGCAGCAGGTATTCTAAACCGTAATCTTTGCCCTGAATGCGAAGGGAATAACCGTTACTGTCGGTGGCCCGTTCACAACTGCCGGTAAAATCGAAATCGAGCAGCAGAGGCTGAACAATGGTCGGTTCTGTGCCATTTACCGCCCAACATTGGCGTTTTCCTGGGATTTGTTGCAAAATCAGTAAATCGTATTTACCGTTACCGTAGGGTCGGGCAATAGCGATAAAATCTTCTTGATTAACTTCTCTTTGTTCAAAGAGAGTTGCTTGACTCGGTGTAGTCAGGAGACAACCCCCCAGAAGTGAAAACAGTAGGGTAAATTTTAAGGATGATTTTAGATTCATAAATAGGGAGCGTTGTTATAGAGATCGTACTTGCATTTATTTTATCGATCTAGACGTAAGCCAGAGAATTTTGTTTTCTTGGAAGATAGCTAGGGTTTGCTCAATAAATCTAAAAACCTTGTTGGGTAAAACTTTTAGACTTTTTGGTTTCCAAAAAGTACCAGATCTGGTAGTGATCGGGTGGAAAATCCCTGGACTTTTTCCCTGAAAATTAGGTAATTGACCCCCTCAAAATCGCTAAAACCCTACACCCCACACCCTACACCCCACACCCTACACCCTGCCCCCACCGAAAAACTTTTTGCCGCAAACCCTAGTTATTACTCGACCTAATCCACAGTAGGATAGAGATTGCTAAAAATTGACCCTTGAGTAGAGTGGCAACAAGATGGCGAAAGCGGCGATTATTGGATTGGGAAGATCGGGAATAGCAGCGGCAAGATGCTTAAAACGGGATGGTTGGCAGGTGACATTAAGCGATCGCTCTGATTCTCCCAGTTTACAAGCAACCAAAACCAATCTGGAAAGGGAAGGAATTATTGTCAATCTTGGTCAAAATCTCAGTCTAGAGGCTTCGGACTTGCCTAATCTTATCGTGGTTAGCCCCGGGGTGCCTTGGGATGCCCCGATTTTAATTACTGCCAGGGAAAAAGGCATCGATACGATCGGAGAATTAGAATTAGCTTGGCGTTATCTGCAATCTTCCCCTTGGTTGGGTATTACGGGAACTAACGGCAAAACCACCACCACCGCCCTCTGTGCCGCTATTTTTCAAAAAGCGGGGTTAAATGCCCCTTCCTGCGGTAATATCGGCTATGCTGCCTGTGAATTGGCTTTAAAAGCCGATAAATACGATTGGATTATTGCGGAGATTAGTAGTTATCAGATCGAGTCCAGTCGGGATTTATCGCCGAAAATCGGCATCTGGACAACTTTTACCCCCGATCACCTCAGTCGTCATCAAACCCTCGAAAATTATTATCAGATTAAAGCTTCTTTACTGCAAAGAAGCGATCGCCAAATCCTCAACGGTGATGATCCCTATCTGCGTCAAATCGGTGTTAGTCAATGGCAACAAGCTTACTGGACTTCTGTGCAGGGCAAAGCTGCGCTTTTGGGCGATCCTAGTCGTGGTGTTTATCTCCAAGATAACTGGATCGTGGCTTTTGGCGAATTAATTGCCCCGGTTAATCTCCTGAAAATGGTGGGTAGTCACAATCAGCAGAATTTGCTTATGGCTGTGGCCGCCGCTAGATTGGCAGGAATTGAGAAAAAAGCCATTACCGAAGCGATCGCCACTTTCCCCGGGGTTGCCCATCGCTTAGAGTATATTTGTACTTATAAAGGACTAGACTTTATTAATGATAGTAAAGCAACTAATTACGATGCGGCCGCAGTGGGCTTAAAATCTGTCCCTAGTCCGGCGATTTTAATCGCGGGGGGAGAAGCGAAAGCAGGGGATGATCGGGCTTGGATCGCTGAAATTAAGGCAAAAGTCGTCACTGTGCTGCTGATTGGTGACGCTGCCGCCGATTTTGCCCGTCGTTTACAGTCAGCAGGTTATCAAGATTATGAATGTGTAGAGACGATGGACAGGGCAGTTCAACGCGCGGCTGAACTAGGAACAGCAAAAGCGGCTAAAGTGGTCTTACTATCGCCCGCTTGCGCTAGTTTTGACCAATACCAAAGTTTTGAACATCGCGGCGATCATTTCCGGCAGTTGTGTTTACAGTTGTAGGGAATGGGGAATGGAGAGATGGGGGGGCTTGGTTTTGAGTAGAGGCGGCTACGTTTTCCTTGACGGCTAGATGGCTTAAAAATGACTCCATTTCCGCACTACTCATGTCTTTAGGGTGTCTTTTGTCATGAAACAAGGTGTAGCGTCGAATCCAGAAGATGTAGGTTTCTTCCGTGCGGTAGGAATAGTGTTTGATGCGAATAATATCACGAACCTGTTCAAGGAGTTTTTTAGGAGGTTTTTCCATCGGGCAATAGACCTCTTGCAAAAGTCTTAAGTCGATCCTTGTACAGCAACATTTTTGAAGATTATCAACTACTAATAAATAATTAACTGAAAGTCCCTCCCATTATTGTTTCTATCGTTTGTTTTCGGATTTATGCAAGAGGTCTAAAG
>NZ_JAPZQJ010000212.1:0-11591 GCF_027530405.1 Microcystis sp. LE19-41.2A
ATCGGGGGGAAAATTCCTGGACTTTTTCCCTGAAAATTAGGTAATTGGCCACCTCAAAACTGGTAAAACCCCACACCCCACACCCCACACCCCACACCCCACACCCTGCCACCACCGAAAAACTTTTTCAGCAGACCCTAAGTATTGTTTCCGATTGTGGCAGTCATCTTAATAGTGAGGTACTAATTTTTCGTTTTGGGGGGCCAGTCGTCACGATTCGGTCGTCAATAGCAAATTAGGTTATACTTCATCTTTAAGAAAAAAGCTGTAAGAATCGACCTCGAAAATGTCTTGACCATCGAACCCGATTCAAGGTATTCTATCAGGGTAGATCAGACAGTAATGAAATTCAGATTTAAATTGGCAATGTTAAACCAGTTAAGAATTCTAATTGTTGATGATAATGAAGTAGATCGGATCGCCGTGCGCCGATTCTTAAGAACATCGGAGATGGCGATAGAAATAACAGAAGCCGCTGACTATCAAGAGGCTAAAGAAAAGATGTCCAATAATCTTTTCGACTGTATGTTTATCGATTATCTTCTACCCGATGGAGATGGTTTAACTTTGGTGCGGGAAATTCGGCAACAGGGACTTAAAATACCCCTAATTGTTTTAACCGGTCACGGAGACGAAGGAATTGCCGTAGATATGATGAAAGCCGGTGCTTCCGATTATCTGAGTAAATTTCGTCTTTCTGCCTCGCGCTTAAATCAAGCGATGCGAAACGCCCTACGCATCTATGAAGCGGAACAAGAAGTGGCGATTGCCAAACAAGAAAAAGAGCAATTGGCTAGACAAAAAGAAGATTTTGTTTCGAGGATGACCCACGATTTGCGAACTCCCTTAGTGTCTGTCAATCACATATTAGAACTATTTCAAGAAGGTTTATACGGTGAGATTACTCCCGAAATGAGTCGAGTCATTCATGTGATTATTCGCAGTAATCAAAATCTCTTGGAAATGGTTAATAATCTTTTGGAAGTTTATTGTTATGAAAACGGCGAAAAGATACTTAATTTTACTAAATTAAAGATTATCGATATTCTCGAAGAAGTCTGTCAGCAGTTAACTCCCCTTGCCCGAGAAAAAGGACTAGAATTAAGCTTAAATGCCGAAAATGCCGGGGAAATTTTCCTAACTGGCGATCGCTTGGAACTGCGGCGCGTTTTTACCAATCTCATCGGCAATGCGATTAAATTTACCCAAAAGGGTGATGTGAAAATTCATCTCATCCCCGCTACAGAGGAAGATACTTTTGTCACCATTGTCGTCGAGGATACTGGTATAGGAATTTCAGCAGAAGAACTACCCCGGATTTTCGAGCGTCTGTACTCCGGTTCCCCAGACAGTTCCAACAATGGGTTAGGACTTTATCTCTCCCGTCGCATTATCGATGCTCATGGGGGAACTATTGCCGTCACCTCAGAATTAGAACGGGGTAGTAGCTTTTCTGTCCGTTTACCTGTCTAGAAAGATCGATAATAGAAAAAATACTTTCTGCCGATCGGTCACTGTTAATGGCTTCTAATTGGGATATCTTGTTAATACAAGCGGCGCGTCAGGGCAATCTCGCGCGGGTTCAAGCTTTACTGAGTCAGGGGGCAAATGTCAACGCCACTGATGGGCAAAATACTACGGCTTTAATCTATGCCGTGCAGGGGGGTCATAGGGAAATTGTGGCAATTTTGCGAGAATTTGGGGCTGATATCAACAAAAGTAAACAACCTCAAGGTTTAAGCCCTCTCATGTTAGCGGCTGCCCTCAATCACAGTCAAATCCTTGCTCAATTAATCGCCGCCAGTGCTAATGTCAATCAGGTCAATCAAGATGGTACACCAGCACTAATGATCGCCACTTATAAGGGTCATACAGCGATCGCAGAACAGTTATTAACCGCCGGCGCTCGGGTCAATATGCGCGATCAGGATGGAGATACGGCTTTATCTGTAGCGATCAAACAAAATTACGCCGCAATTGTCCATTTACTGCTCGATCGTGGTGTAGATGAAGAAATCCGTCAACAAGCTTGGTTACAGGCTCTCGTCGCCAATTGCCCAGAAATCCTCGAATTGTTTATTACCCGTGGTATGCCCCTCGATGCTCCCACTTTATCCGGGGAGACTCCCCTAATTTTGGCTGTAGAGAAGGGAAATCTCGGCAGCGTACAAACTTTACTGCAAGCGGGAGCCAATCCGAACATTAGCACGGAGGAGGGAGAAACTGCCCTGATGATCGCCGCTGCTGAGGGATATTTCGATATTGTCCGACTTTTACTTGCTCAGGGGGCCCGTGTTGACAATCAAAATCAGGCGGGAGAAACGGCCCTGCATTTAGGGACGATCGAAGGACATTTAGAGATCGTCCAGGCCTTACTACAAGCTGGCGCTTTTGTCAATCACCGTAACCATTTTGGTGATACACCCTTGCTTATCGCCACGGTGCAGGGATACGAAGCGATCGTTTTAGAATTGTTAAAACAAGGAGCGGAGCCTAACCTAACTCAGCAGGGAGAAACACCGTTAACTTTAGCTTTACAGCGCCAATTTACGGAAATCTGCCGTTATCTCCTCGAATACGGGGCTAATGCCAACGCCGTTTATCCCGATGGCAAAACCGTCCTTATGAAAGCTTGTGAGGACAATAATAGTCAATTGGTGCGCTGGTTAATCGATATCGGTGCCGATGTCAATAAACTCGATTTTAGCGGTGCTTCCCCGTTAATGTGGGCTAGTTATCACGGTTGTCTCGACACGGTTAAAGTCCTGTTAGACGGGGGAAAGGTGAACTTAAATCAGAAAAATCAAGGGGGAATGACCGCTTTAATGTTAGCTAAATTTAATCACCATCAGGCGATCGTTTCTTTATTACAACAAGCAGGAGCGATCGAGTAGGAGTGCAAGTTTAGCGATCAGCGATCAGCAGTCCCGATGCCAAAGTTGGCACCGCCAAGCATGAAAATATTCTGATTGACGAATTGGCGTTATTTCAGCCTCTATTTTCAAGTCAGTGCCTCTCCTGATATGTAGCCTATACTCAACGGATTTAGTATTACTTGCGATTTTATCGCTCAATCCGAGCTTTTGGGGGGTAGAACCCCCCAAACCCCTAGGGTTGATTCCAGGTAGGGTTGATTCCAGGTAGGGTTGATTCCAGGTAGGGTTGATTCCAGGTAGGGTTGATTCATGAATCAACCCTACCCAAACCCCCCGTTGGGGGCGTGGCGCCGCCCCCAAACCCCGGAGCGCATTAGCTTTTCGGTGGGATGCTTACAGCCAGCTGCTGATATATCTGTAATAATTTAAGAGTTACTAATAATTGCTGATTGTCGGTATTTCTGCAAATGTGAGATTCACTCCTGAGATTTCTGTCTTAGAATGGATTGGTATCACCTTACTGCCGCAGGATTGCTGATGATGAAAAGAGGGTTTTGGTTTGTCGTCGGGTTAGTAGTAACGATAATTCTGCTTCCTTCCCTAGTTCTTTCTAATTCCATCGGTGAACAGGGAATTTATGCCGATCGCTTGCGGGCGGAACCCTATAATTTATTAGGGCGAAAAATTGCCATCGGTCAAGTGGAAATCGGCCGACCGGCGCAGTTCGGTTATGATAAAGTGGCAGCTTGGCAGCCTCCCTATAAATTAGCCGGTGTTTTTTTTCGCGATCAAATTGCCAAACCCAACACCTATCTAGATAATCACGCCGCTATGGTGGCAACGGTAATGGTCAGTGATGATAAAAAAATCCCCGGAGTGGCCCCAAAAGCGAGATTATATTCGGGGGCGGTGGGTTCTTTGCGACGCGGCGGACAACCGGAAGAATGTCTGGCTAGTCAAAATATTGCCCGACAAAATAGCGGTGATGTGCGGGCGATTAACTTTAGTTTTGGGGAATCTTTGCAAAGAGATCAAAGACAGGAACCAAAATTAGATGGTCAAGCTTTATTAACTCAATGTGTTGATTGGTCATCGCGAGTTGATGATGTTCTTTATGTAATTGCTGGTAATCAAGGTAAGGGAGGAATTCCCATTCCCACCGATCATTTTAACGGCATTACTACCGCTTATACAGCGACAAGAGAAGGAAAATTCACTAAAGTTGATTTTGCTAATATTAGTGCTTTGCCAGTGGGTATTGGTCGCAGTTTAATTAAACGGGAAATTAATGATGGTTTGCGGCGGTCAATTAATTTAGTTGCCCCCGGCAATAAAATAGAGCTTTATGACCTCAAAGGTAAATTAAATACTGTTAGTGGCACCAGTTTCGCCGCTCCTCATATTACAGCATCCGTGGCACTTTTACAAGAATACGGCGATCAACAAATTAATCAAAAAAATCCCCATTGGAGCGTCGATTCTCGTCATCATCAAGTGATGAAGGCAGTAATGCTTAATGCTGCCGATAAAATTAAAGATACGGGGGATGGGTTACGGTTAGGTATGAGACGGACGGTCTTAACTAAGGATCAAAAAACTTGGTTAGAGTCCGATGCTTATAAAGATCCGAAAATTCCTTTAGATATGCAGATGGGGACGGGACATCTTAACACTTTTCGCACCTACACACAGTTTAGTAATGGTCAATGGTCTGCCGCAGAATCTATTCCTCCTATTGGTTGGGATTACGCTACAGTTACCGCTAATGGTTATCAAGATTATGCCCTAGAGAAGCCCTTAAAAGCTAATAGTTTTGTTTCGATAACTTTGGCTTGGGATCGTTTGGTAGAACTAATCGATACTAACCGCAATAATCTCTATGATATCGATGAAAGTTTCCGGGATCGCGGACTGAATAATTTAGATGTTTATCTTTTACCTGCCCAGGAGGATAATAATGCTAAATACACCTGTGCTTCCCTGAGTGATAGTGATAGTTTAGAGCATATTTTTTGTCCTATCCCCATCTCTGGAAACTATAAAATTCGGGTTCAATATCGTCAACAAGTTAACGAGAAAGAACAAGCTTTTGCTCTCGCTTGGTGGACGGTTCCCGAATAATAAAAATGATAGTAAATCCTGTTTAAAAAGTATAGGAGAGTGGGAAGATGGGAGCGAGTTTTTAAAGTTCGATTGGCAGCTAACGGACTTGGTATAATTTAAATACCGAACAGTCTCTAAGATACACCTCGTTTTCTTTTCGGGATAACATCGTCGGGGATTCCCCAATAGTTTGATGCTTGAGACATATTATATAGCAATAAGTCTTCGGGCATTTTTTCTAAAATAACTCGGTTGAGATTAGCGGTATTGATATTCATTGCTCCCATCACAGAAGAGCCAAGTTCTTTCGATAATAGCGGAATAACCGCGTTACCAATCTCACGAAAACCATGCCATATTGTGCGGTGAAACTGAAACCAATCGGGGAATGTATGTAATCTGGCGGCTTCTCGTACAGTAATACAACGAGGAATAGAATAGTGAATGGGTCTAGGAGCAGTATAGGCCCCTTTGTCACTATTAGTTCCGGCCCGGAGAGTATTACATAAACCAGTGGGAGAAAGCTTTAAAAAGCGACTTTTTGGTTCCACTGTACCCGGTTCGGTTACGATAAATCTATCAATTGATCTTTGGGTATGAACTGAGCCTATATGTCCATAGATTTTTGTATCTACTGTTCTTTGATGACAAAGTTTAAAAATATCCCCTGGCTGCACTGAATATTTTTTCCTCTTACCACTATAATCTAATTTTGATGCAGGTATGCCTAAATCAGTATCGATAAAGGCCGGTATTAATTCTAAATCTGAAATCGCATCATAGACGCTGGTAAAAGCTGATTTTTTGGCTGAGTTCAAATCGACGGTCTTGGCTAAGGGATATTTAGCCATCGTCACGTCTTTTCGACTACCAATTAAGATTAATCTTCTGCGCTTTTGTGGTGCGCCATATTCACTGGCATCAAGGATTTTAATTGGCTGATTAATTGTATAGCCAATAGCTTCAAATTCAGAGATTAACTCCTCTAAAAATTGTTTATGTTTACCCGTAGCCATGCCGGGGACATTTTCAAAAATAAAATACTTGGGTTTAATTTCCCCTACAATCCGCAGATATTCAAATACTAGAGAATTTCTAGGATCATCTATTTGTCGTTTACCAATCAGTGAAAAACCTTGGCAGGGGGGTCCACCGGCAATTAAGCTAACATCGGTGGCATAGCCTTTTAGTTTTAATAATTCCCATATTTCTCTACTTGTTACTTTGGCTATATCCCGGCAAATAGTTTGACAATAGGGAAAGTTAAAATGATGAACCAAGGAATGGACTGCATCAAACTCCACCGCTACAGCAATATCAAATCCCGCCGCTTCTAGACCAAGGGACATCCCACCGCAGCCGGCAAATAAATCGATCGCAATTGGTCTATGTTTCACTTTGATGATTAGCTCTCTATTGTCTGCCTTTCATTATACTATATTTCTGATATAGTTAACACTTTAAGTTTTATTAAGAGGGCAATTCCTTGAGCAAGTTAGTAATCAATTGATCGACTTTCTCTAATTCTTGAATAATTTGTTTAACTCTCTCTAATTCGTCGGCAGGGTTAGGCGGTTGTTTCGTTTTTCTTGCCGAAGAATGAGCGATTTCACCGCGTTCTTCTCCAAAAGTATCCATATTGGCTAACCAAACTTTATCTAAGTCATCACTATCGATGCCGATTGGTAAGAGTAATTTTAATAGGTTAGTTTCTTTAATCCCATGATTTTGATCGATAACTGATTTAAAACATCTAATCGCTATGTCAATTTTTTTAGTTATTTTTAGTTTATCTTCAGGCAGATTTTTCTTACCTTTAAGAGGAGTAAGGGTGTCGGGAGGAGCTTCCATTTCTTGACCAGAAAAAGCGATTACACATAACAAAACTCGACCAGCTTTACCTTGATTATCCCAGATATTTTTTGCTGTCTGTACTGTATCCCAAACTCGATCTTCAAGATAAGATTCAATCTCAGCATGAGCAAAAACTCGATAGGCAAAAGTTAAAGCTAATTGTCTTTCAGAATATTCATTTATCTCGCTAAATTTACGAGGTAGGAATTGTTTTTTTAGTCGATTCAATTCTTTGGTTAGTTGTCTAAATCTCAGAGATTTCGGCATAATACAAAAACCAACTATCTTAACCCCTTAAAAATAATACGGTTATCTTCCATCTGAGGAATATTGAAGTTAATATCTAATACTTTTGATAAAGCTTGACCCCATAAATGAAAACGATTGTAAGTTGCTCTAATACTTTTAGTAGTTTTTTCTACTGAGTTCCTAAATTCATTGTCAGGGTTAGATAATAATTCTTTAAAAGCATTTTCTATCTGTTCTTTGTTTTTCTCGGCAGCTGCTCTAATTAGATCATCGCAAAAGTAAAAAACCATCACATCTAAAATTGCTCGATTGAACTGACTTCGATAAGTTGCCGATTCAGGCAGCCAGAGACGAGAAAAGTTTTTCTCTCCAAAAATATTAATCGTTGTCTGGACAGCTTTTTCAAATTGATCAACAACATTGATAATTTCATCTGAGCGTTTTTCCCATTCTTGATTGAAATTTTGACAGGTTTTATCTAGAAGCATCTGAACATCACCGCGATAATCAGATAAATAATAATGAAAAGCTACATAACGCAATAGTATATCAGTGTCGCGCATCCGGAAATCGGGATAGGAAGATTTAAATATTTTCTTTAATGCTTGACTTTCGATCGCTCGATCATCTAAAAAATTAATAAAACCTCCTGGGTGTAATGCTTGTCTTAATTCTTGAGAAGACAAAGGGGTATTTTCCAGATTGAGACGCAGAAAAATTTTATGGAGGAAACTCTCCGTTTTCCAATTACGGATAACAATCGTGCGGATAGTTTGATTATCCAGTTGGTCTAAGAAATCATTTAAATTGAAGTCATTTTTTAGATCTTGATATTGGCAGCCATTGAGATTATCTAAAAATTCTAAATCTTTTAAAGTAAAACTATTATTAGGTGTGTCACTGTCACCATAAAACTGTAAAATTGTTAGTAGGCGTTGTTTGCCATCAAGAACGATAAATTTCCCTTTTTCCTTGTTATTAGTAGCTAAGACAATCAGTGGGACTGGAAACCCTAGAATTAGGGATTCAATAAATCGACTTTTACGAGTAATACTCCAAGCATCTCGTCTTTGAAAGCGCGGATTGAGTTGAATATTTTCTCGAATTAATTGATCGCGGATCGTTGCGGTAGTCCAATCACTTCCAGCAACAACAGTCTCGGAGATTTCTTTGAGTTGTAGCTTTTTTTGGTTTGCTGATTCTCCTTCAATATCTTCTTCTTCTTCCGCAAAATCCACCGCTTCTATTTCTTCCCACATCTCTAACTGTGCCATGGTAGTAATTAATCTCCTCAATTGTCTATTCTGCAAAAATCCCGCCCCAATATTTGGACGGGACTAACAATCAATCAATAATTCAATACTACTCCCATTCTATAGTTCCGGGAGGCTTAGAAGTAATATCATAAACCACGCGGTTAACTCCCTTAACTTCATTGACAATACGATTAGAAATTGTCTCCAATAAATCATAGGGAACCCGGGACCAATCGGCAGTCATTCCGTCTTCACTGCTGACTAAACGTAGGACAATGGGATAAGCGTAGGTGCGTTGATCTCCCATCACTCCCACACTGCGGACAGGCAATAAAACCGCGAAAGCTTGCCAGAAATCGTGATACATTCCCTGCTTATTAATCTCGTCGCGCACTACCCAATCTGCATCGCGCAAAATATTTAATTTATCTGCGGTGACTTCCCCTAAAATGCGAATCGCTAAACCGGGGCCGGGGAAAGGTTGACGACGAACAATTTCTTCCGGAAGACCGATCGATCGACCTAATTTTCTCACCTCATCCTTAAATAATTTTCGCAGGGGTTCGACTAATTTAAACCGGAGATTTTTCGGCAGTCCACCAACGTTATGATGACTTTTAATTTTAACCGCGACTCTTTCCCCGGTTTTGGGATCCACATTACTATCGGCCGATTCAATCACATCGGGATATAAAGTTCCTTGGGCCAGATAATCAAAGGGTCCCAAACGATTCGATTCTTCTTCAAACACCTGAATAAATTCATGGCCGATACGACGGCGCTTTTCCTCGGGATCCGTGACACCGTCCACTTGCGCTAAAAATCGCTCTCTAGCGTTGACATACTCGACTCTAATATGGAATTGCTCGTTAAATATCTGCATTAATCGTTCTGGTTCACCCTTACGCATGAATCCCTGATCGATAAACATACAGGTTAGTTGATCACCGATCGCTCGATGCAAGAGGAATGCTAAGGTAGAGGAGTCCACACCGCCGGATAAAGCCAATAAAACTCGCTTATCGCCCACTTTTGCCCTAATTTCTCGGATCGATTCCTCGACAAAAGCTTCCGTGGTCCAAGTGGGTTCGCATTTGCAGATATGATAGACGAAATTGCGAATTAAGGCGATTCCTCCCACAGAATGGACAACTTCCGGGTGAAACTGCACTCCAAAGAGTTTTTTCTTGTGATCGGCAATGGCCGCACAATCGGTATTATCGGTATGAGCGAGAATTTCAAAACCCGCGGGCAATTCCACGCAGGAATCCCCGTGACTCATCCAAGCGGTGGAACCGTCCTCGACATTGGTTAATAAATCGGTAGGATCGTTGATAAATAGGGATGCTTTGCCGTATTCGGCCCGTTTTGCCCGTTCTACCCTGCCCCCTAACTGCTGTACCATCAATTGCATCCCGTAGCAAACTCCGAGGACGGGTACACCTAAATTCCAAATTTCGGGATCACAGTGGGGCGCTCCAGGATCATAGACGGAATTGGGGCCGCCCGAAAGAATTATTCCTTTCGGGTTGATTTGTGCCAATTGTTCGGCACTGGTACGATAGGAGAGAACTTCGGAGTAAACGTTCGTTTCCCTGATTCTGCGGGCGATTAATTCAGAATACTGGGAGCCAAAGTCAAGAATGATGATTATTTGACGATTAAGGCTATTAGTGAAGGACTCTGAGGGCAAAGTCTCTTGGGGGGTGGGAAGGGGGGTTTGAGTTGTCACTGCGATCAAAAAAAGAAACTGGCAGGAAAAAGTTAAAGATTTGTAAACTAAATCGGCTATTGTTCTGGAAATAAGCTACAATTGTATGGCCTTATTAGTTTCATTTTTTAAGACTAAATATTCCCACGATCATAGCACGGTCACTAGGGAGTGACTTGTAGATTTTGCAAAAATTTAAGGCCATTTTCGCTTTTGCTGATCAAAGAACGAGAGCGATCGAATAAAATACAACCGACCCTAAGATGACCGTTACTGTGGTTATAAACGTATTCTTGGCAACGGCGATCAATCGTATTAGCCATTTCTCCATAGATGCGTTCCACCCAATTATCTCCCGTTTGCCGGTCTAATTGACGCAGATATTCCAGACCGTTTTCGCTGGTGCTACTGTCAAAAATTTGCTGGAGATGGGGGGTAGCTAAACCCATTTTAGCGGCGTAGGCGGTAAGAATTTCCCGACGACCATCGGCGAGATGATGGTGAGTCTGAAAGATTCCCCCGGCAAGTTTAATTAATTTACCGTGATAACCAAACAAAAGAATTTCAGAGATTCCCTGTAATTGTGCCTCTAATAACATCGGCCCGATCCAATTGGCTGTTTTTACCAAAATATCAGGATTAATGCCCATTTGAGGGGCTAAATCTAAGCCATTTTCCCCGATACAAAACACCAAGCGATCGAAACGAAGAGATAAAATTTTTAATTGCTCGCGAAAGATTTCTAACTGTCCGGGGGCGCTGAGAGGTTGGGAAATGCCAGTGGTACCCAACAAAGATAATCCCTCTACCACCCCAAAAGCGGCGTTAGAAGTCCTTGTGGCCAGTTTTTTGCCTTCTGGAAGGATAATCGTCACTTTGAGGCTTTCTTGGGGCAGTAACAGGGGTCTGAGGTTTTCTTGCAGGAGACGCTGGGCATAACTATAGATAGCTGATTTTCCGCTATTATCAACCTGTAGGCCGATTCCTTCGCCGCCTTGAATCTCTATCTCTTGATTACCCGTCTTTCTTTCTACTAACGCCCATATAGGGGTATTTCTAGTTAAATCCAAATTGTCCCCCGGATCGCTGCGGGTGATGGCTAGGGCAGCATCGGGGTTCAGTCGGGCAACTTGTTCGATGGCAATAGTAACGGCTTCTGGCGGTTCTAAAAGATTAAAAGTAACGGAATTTAGCTCATTTTCGCCGTGGAGATGCTGGAGAGATGCGATCGCACTGGCACAGGCAAAAACTGGTAAAGTGTAACCCGAACGGGGTAGAGAGATAGACATGAATAGGGTCCATAACCAATCAAATTAGCGTGATCTGATTTTGACTCTCCCCCGCTAACCGCTCGCGCGGTGTAGCGGGGGATTCTCGGTTCTTAGGCTTTTAACTAGGGTCTGCTGAAAAAGTTTTTCCTAGGGGCAGGGTGTAGGGTGTGGGGTGTGGGGTGTGGGGTTTTACCCATTTTCATCGGGTAAATTACCTAATTTTCAGGGAAAAAGTCCCGGAATTTTCCCCCCGACCACTCCCATATCTGGT
>NZ_JAPZQJ010000513.1:0-15028 GCF_027530405.1 Microcystis sp. LE19-41.2A
GTGGGAGAGATAGGGGGAAAATTCTGGGACTTTTTCTCTGAAAATTAGGTAATTGACCAGATGAGAATCGGTAAAACCCTACACCCCACACCCCACACCCCACACCCTGTCCCCACGAAAAACTTTTTCAGCAGACCCTAATTAGGGGTCTCAAGACCCCCCCTAGCGGCCACCGAGAAAACCTTCACCAGCTAAGTATTTTTACTCAAGTCTCTGGAGGGGGACAGCTTATGTGACAGTTGAGGGTGCGGAATGTGGGTTTCAGGGAAAAAGTGCCTAAATTTCCCCCCGATCACTCCCATATCCAGTACTTTTTGATTGCCAAATTGATTGACCTTATGGATTGCATGATTTAAGCTGTGTGAGTTAGATCACTCAGGTAGTCGCAAAACTCAAGTTTGAATTGTGCCTATGATTCCCGTTTTGTCACCATTTTCAAAAGTACAGGCGATCGCCGTAACCAGAACCGACGGTAGTGATCCGATAGTAGTGGCGTAGCTCTCTTGCTTATCTAGCCTGAGTTGTGTAGAATATTTACTAATAAAAATAATTACCTGACAAATGTCAAGAATTTGCTTTTTATGATTGCTGTTTTTATCAATATCTTCTCTTGGATCATTAAACTTTGGTTGGATGGCGATGAAGATTTAGAACAGAATCTTCTGACAAAAGATTCACAAGCTTCAATATTTAGTTGTCCTAAATGTGGTTCTTGCCATACCATCAAAAATGGTTCTACACATAATGGCAAACCGAAACGTAAGGGTAAAAATTGTGGTCAACCGTTGGTAATTAATCCTAGTCATAAAACCGTCTCTAACGAAACCCAAAAATTAATAAATCTCCTGCTACTAGAAAGAATTTCTCTGCGAGGAATTGCTAGAGTAACTGGAGTGAGTTAGTCATGGTTACCAAACTATGTTAATAATAAATTTAGCCAAGTTCCCCGCCAGGTATAGGTAACAGACAAACCTAAAGGCAAATTAATCATAGAATTGGATGAGTTATAGTCATTATTATTTTGTAATAAAATTTAGGTATATATTTGGTTAGCTATCGATAGAACTACCCGAGAAATAATTGGTTGTTATTTAGGAGATAGAAGCCGTAAATCAGCTAAAAAGCTCTGGAAAAGTCTCCCATGAGTTTATCGACAATGTGCTGTTGCTTACACAGACTTTTGGGAGTTATATAAGACAGTAATTCCTCGTAAAAGTCATCGGGCAGTAGGTAAAGAAACTGGTCAAACTAATCCTATTGAAAGATTAAACAATACTCTTCGACAAAGAATTTCTAGATTGGTCAGACAGAGTCTATCGTTCTCCAAAAAAATGGATAATCATATCGGGGCTATCTGGTATTTCATCTTCCACCATCGATAAAAATCTATGATTAAACCCACATTCCGCCCCCTAAAAATCTATGATTAAACCCACATTCCGCCCCCTAGTCGTTGAAACCAACAGTTGCTCTAGCCCTTGTGTAGTAAGACTTTTAGCGATTACTAAGAATTATGAAGTGTCACACTCTAGTCAGCGATCGCCAGCTTGCTTAATGAGAGTCTATCTCAATAATTTGGTATCAGAGCTATCAGATTTTTAGCGCTAATTGTGCATCTGCTGGGCAAACAAATTAGCCTGTAATTCAGAGCCGGCAATCGTTTTGACGATTTAGATAAAATTTTCAATGTGACACTTTAGGATGCGGAATGTGGGATAAGACATGATTCTAGTTTTATCCATCGATAAAAGTGTATGATTAAAGACATAAGAATTGATTGACATCAGGTATTAATGGTGTTAGGATATGTGAGGTAGATCACTCAGTTGTATCGCAAAACTCAAGTTTGAATTGCCCCCACGATTCCCATTTTGTCAACCTTGTCAAACAGATCTAAGGAAATAAATGCACAGCTAATTGTCGCCCATCAATCACAGCTGATCACCAGAGGTACTTGTGCTGTGAACCTGTAAATTTCCACTGACGGTGACATCGCTTTGGTGCTGGAACGCAACAACAAGTTAAGCTTCGATACTTTCTGTCTTGAATGCCTTTACTCTTTCCTAACTTATTGACCATGAGTTCAACCACTCCTATAACTACCGCCCAGTCATCACCAAAAAAACCCGTTGATGACCAGAAGAAAGTAACTGAGAACGAGCAAATACCAAATAGTAATCAAGGAACCAGTCATGTTGATCAGTTGTTAGAGCAGGTTATCGGTGACGAAGATTTAACTCTTCTCTCCCTAGAAGAATTGGATGTGCTTTTGAATCAAGTTGATTTTTTAGAGGCAGTTGAACTTGATACTGGGGGAGGAACGATACCAAACAATGGCAATAACCAAAATTCAACTTCTACCTCAAGTCTTACCTCAAGTCCTGCCTCAAGTCCTACCTCACGTCCTACCTCAAGTTTTACCTCAAGTTTTACCTCAAGTCCTACCCCAAGTCCTACCCGAAGTCTTACCTCAAGTTCTACCTCAAGTTCTACCTCAAGTGTCTCACGACCAGATTTAGTGGGCAGTTTTGGCACGATTAATTTGCCAAGTACGGTTAACTTCGGCGCTCAGGGAAGTGCAAAGGTAATTGTCACCAATCAAGGACAGGCGAGCGCCAGTGGTCCCAGTACTGTCAAACTGTACATTTCCACTGACGGTGAGATTGACAGTAACGATCGGTTACTCACCAGTGTCAGCACAAACTTGAACCTAAACGCCGGGCAGTCAGTCACCTTAGACTTAACGTATAACAACAATACTTCAGTCATCGCTGCGGGGGCTTACTTTCTCATTGCTCAAGTTGATGCCAATAACCAAATTCCCGAACAACTGGAAACCAATAATGTCACCAGTAAATTAGTATCGGGACTCAATACTAATGCCATCATCGACTGGAATGCGATCGCATTAAATGCGATTCAAGCCGAGGGAAAAGCAGGGCGGGGAGTTGGGCCGACAGTGGGTTCTCGCTTAATGGCCTTGGTTTCTACTGCTGTCTATGATACGGTTCAGGCCTTCAACACTTTATATCCCTCCTATGCTGTAAATGTAAACGCACCAACAAATACCTCGTTGCAGGCGGCGGTAGTTGGTGCGGCCTATCGAGTTCTCTCTACTCAATTACCTGAACAAAATAGCTTGTTATCACAGCAAGTAACCAATTCTCTGGCGGAGATTCAGGACAGTGCCACCGCTGAAAACAGGGGTTTTAATTTTGGCATTTTAGTAGCCAATCAGAGCCTCAATTTACGCGCTAATGATGGTTCCAGCAACAATACGCCTTTCACTGCGCCGTCGGGAAACTATGTCTGGACACCAGAAACCTTAGGACCCACTGCTGGGGTAGCACTCGGTGCCAACTGGGGTGGGGTAACTCCTTGGACAATTGGCAACATTGACCAGTTTGTCTCGCAAAATCAACTTGATGTAACTCTTGATGGCCGTCCCGACAATCCTAATGATCAGGGTGCATTGTATGCCCAAGAAATTGAAGAAGTCCGGCTCTATGGTGGATTGCAAAACACTGCTCTCACGACCACTTTACGCAATGCAGACCAGGCAGAAATGGCTGTTTTCTGGGCCTATGACCGGGCTGATACCTTCCGTCCCTACGGTCACTTAAACCAAATTGCTCAAGAAATCGCCGTGCGTGAGGGCAATACCTTGCAAGAAGATGCCAGCTTATTTGCCGCATTAAATACCGCGCTGGCAGATGCGGTAATCGTCGCTTGGAAAGAGAAATACACTGAACTCCAACCTCGCCCTGATGACATAATTGCCGGAGGATTTGCGGCTAATGACGGGATAGCTTCTACGGTGGGCGATCCCGATTGGAAACCTTTGCTGTCAACATTAATGGGGGTTAATTCGCCACCTTTCCCGGATTATATGTCAGGGCATTCTGCCATGGGGGGAGCATTTGCTGGAGTGATGACCGAATATTTTGGTGACAACTATGTGTTTAGTGCTGTCTCCCAAGAACTTCCCGGTGTCGTTCGTAATTTCGATAGCTTCTATGAAGCGGGAATGGAAGATGCCCTCAGTCGTATTTATGGCGGGGTTCACGTCAGTGAAGCTTGTATTGATTCTTTTGAAATGGGGTTAGCTGTTGGCGATTTTGTTTCGACAAGTGTCTTTCAGCCGATTGTCTAGTATCGTGTCGAGTTGAGCGAACCTGCATCAGTCCCCACCCTCGGCAACGCACCAGTGGGGAAGGTGCAGGGGGCGGCAATTTGAGGACTCGATGTCCGAAAAATTGCCAACTAAATTTTAATGGTAAATCCCATGCTTTAGGTGATATCGGTCGCACTTTGGAATTATCCCTGGAAAGGGTGCGACAAATTGAGTCGAAAGCGTTGCAAAAACTGCGTAGTTAGATCACCAACAGAATATCCCTACTAGAGAGTTAAATAGGGCTTGCTGAATAAATCTAAAAACCTTGTTGGATAATATCTTTAGACTTTTTGGAAATCAAAAAGTACCGGCCTTGGCAGTGATCGGGGGGAAAATTCAGGGACTTTTTCCCTGAAAATTAGGTAATTGACCACCTGAAAATCAATCGGTAAAACCCTACACCCTACACCCCACACCCCACACCCCACACCCTACCCCCAGGAAAAACTTTTTGCCGCAAACCCTAAATACTCCCTATTTTTTTAGGAGATTTTAACTGACTGAGAACAACGATTTGATGAGTTGCATTCCAGACGTTTTTGACGTTCTGCTAAGATTGTCTGTAAATTCGGTCTTCCGGTTAAGGTTAATCGCCAAGAAGCCCAAATTTCATAGATAATATCCACTAGAAACCCAATAACCGGCCATTTAGTAGCGGCATAAATCCAACCAATGTCTAAAATGTCATAGACTTGGCGAAACACTTCCACATTTTGGAGAATAGTACCATCAGCTAGTACGGCGTGGATTCGCCCCATGGCTGCCGCGAAGGAAATACCGCCATTTTCCTCTGGATTATAGTTTTCGGCGGCAATATCGACAAAAGCAACTAATCCTCTCCCAGCATCCCGTTTTTGCAGAAAATTGACCTCGCGCAAGCAGAGGGGACATTCTCCATCGTAGAGGAGTTTAATTTTCCAAGAGGGCGATCGAGTAGAATTTTCTAAGGTATCAGCAGATGGAGTCGGTAAAGATGACATGATCTTCTAGGGATTTTCTTTTCGGTGGTCGGTAATTAGTGAGGGGTTGAGAAGTGGCGAGTGAGTGGAACGAACCACAGAGACACAAAGGACACAAAGATCGATCCTACATTAAGTTAAACTTATCACACAAAAAATAAGAGAGCCAATTGGGGTGTGGGGAGAATAAATAAAAGCAATCTCCTGAATACTGGCTCGGAGAATACTGTCCTGATGATTATTTTATGGCAATTCATCAGATTGGATGGTATCACTCTCTATTGGTTCTCGATCGTTGCGTTTTGAGAAACCCCAAGCAAAGAGGATAGCAATTAAACTAATCATAATCCATTCCGGCGGCACAAAATCGGGACTAATCACCCGCAACAGCAATCTTAAACCCACCAAACCGACGGTGACAAAACCAGCATCTTCTAGGTGGGTGTATTCTTCCAACCAGCGAATAAATAAACCCGCCATAAAGCGCAGGGTAACTACTCCGATCGTACCACCAAGCAGGATCAACCAAGTATCATCGGCCACGGCGATGGAGGTGGTGACACTATCGAGGGAAAAAGCTAAATCGGTAACGGCAATTAGGGGGATAGCTTGCCAGAGAGATTGAAACTTGAGACTATGATGGGTGTGGTCTTTGTCTTCCGGGGAGGCAAAGTAATTAAAGACTAACCAGAGCAAATATACTGCTCCCAAAAGTTCAAACTGCCAGTATTTAACCACCCAGGTGGCGGTAAGAATCAAGACCATACGGAGAATATAGGCGAAAACTAAGCCAATATTCAAGGCCTGACGTTGACGCTGATGATCTCCTAATCCCTGTGCTATGGAAGCGAGAGCAATGGCGTTATCTGCTGATAATACCGCTTCTAGGGCAATGAGAACCAACAGAATTAACGGGGTTTTTAGACTAAGGGTTAGAGATGAATCAAGGAGCGAGTCTAACATTGAGGCCGCAGGTAAAAATAAATGTAATCATGGCAATACTTCAGCTTAACGCTTTTACAACTTTCTTTTCTAGGGGAGATAACCGTCATCGGGGTGGGGAGATATGAAGTCTTGTAACGAAATGATGCAGAGGACCCCGATGATGTCGGAAAGTATTGGATGAATATCTTTATGAGGAGATAATCAGCAATGCTTTCTGATACTCAAGTTCTAGTCGCTCTGGTAATTGCTTTAATCCCCGGGATTTTGGCTTTTCGTCTAGCGACGGAACTTTATAAGTAAAGTCGCTTTCAATAAACCCTGATCCCGTCTGACCTAGCTATAGGATAGACCGATTGGGGTTTTTTCAGTGATCAGTCATCAGTTACCAGTTATCAGTGATTGGGTGTAACTTGAAGGTAATTAGCCACCTTTCTCACCGATTTTACTTATACTCATAAATCTATGACCGCAGGAACACGAAACCAAACCGACAAAAAAACCCGAAAAAAGCCAAAAAGCGGCAATAAATCCCAAAACTGGCAAGTTATCGAGATCTGGCTCCGAATTATTGCCTATAGCGCCATTTCCGTCACGGCAGTTTTTGCGATCGCTCGTTTGCTACCTTACCAACAGATCCAACAGGCAAAACTGGAAGAAGTGCGTTTGGCAGCCCAAGAAAAGGAGGAACGCGTCAATCAATTGCGCGGTCAATTTACTCGCAGCTTCGATCCTAGTCAAGCGCGGCAAGTCATGGGGGAACAAAGTCCCCGACGGGATCCTAATCAAAGACGCATTTTTTGGGTTTCTCAGTAGATTAGCTGCCCGTGCATCTCAATTACTTGTTAAGACTTCAGGGGAGAGGAGAGAGCCACAGAGTCGGTCTGAGCATTTGTCAGGATAAAACTAATGACCACAGCGACACAATTCTTAAGCATTGCTGCCTTGACAAAAGAGGATTATTATGCTCGTGATTGGGTAAAATTTTCCGATGCACTAAATCCTGTGGCATTAATCGATTTTAACTGACTTGAGGGAATCAGATAGGAATTTACAAGGAGATGAAAATTAAAATCTTTCTGTGAAAACTGATAACTCACATCTGATAACTCACATCTGATAACTCACATCTGATAACTCACATCTGATAACTCACATCTGATAACTCACATCTGATAACTGATAACTCACATCTGATAACTGATAACTGATAACTGATAACTGATAACTCACATCTGAAAACTGAAAACTGAAAACTGATAACTGATAACTGAAATGACTCGATCCTATTTTGCCACTACCGCGAGGGGACTAGAAGAAATTGCCGCTAGGGAATTAGAATTCCTAGGGGCCAAAGAAGTGAAACCCGTATTCACCGGAGTCCATTTTCAGGGAGATCTGGCCCTACTCTATCGAGTCAATCTTTGGTCAAGAATTATTTTTCGGGTTTTGGTTCCCATTGCCGAAATTCCCTGTGGGGATGGGGAAGAACTTTATGATGGCATTCAAGCCATTGATTGGCGCGATTATCTCACCAGTGAGGAAACTTTAGCGGTACAATGTACGGGAACGAACGATCGCCTCAATCACACCCATTACACCGCTTTAAGCATCAAAAACGCTATTATCGACCAACAGCGTCAACAGGGGAATCCCCGTTCTTTTGTGGATACAGAAAACCCCGACCTGCAAATTAACGCTCATATCGAGAAAAATCTCTGTGTGCTTAGTTTAGATAGTTCTGGTCACAGTTTGCATCGTCGCGGGTATCATCGGGCCATGGGAGTCGCACCTCTGAAAGAAAGTCTCGCCGCTGCTTTGGTAGAATTATCGGCATGGCAGGATGATATGGCGCTTTTAGACCCTTTTTGTGGTTCGGGAACCATTGTCATCGAAGCGACGTTAAAAGCTTTAAATATTGCCCCCGGTTTATCTCGTTCCCAGTTCGGATTTCAGAAATGGCCAGACTATCAACCGGATTTATGGCAATCTTTGCTTCAGGAAGCTAAAGAAAAACAAAAATCTCAGCTAAATGCGCCAATTTATGCTAGTGATGCCGATTATGAGGTTTTGCGTCAGGCCGAGGATAACGCCTATTTTTGTCAAGTGCAGGACCATATTAATTTTAGCTTGCAAAGCATCACCGACTTAGAACCGGCGAGCGATCGAGGGATTATTCTCTGTAATCCCCCTTACGGCAAAAGATTGGGCAATACCGAAGAATTAGGGGCCTTATATAAATCCTTCGGTGATGTCTTAAAACAGAGGTTTAAGGGTTGGACAGCCTATATTTTATCGGGTAACAAAGAACTGACTAAACAAATCGGTCTGCGTTCTTCCCGTCGCACTCCCTTGTATAACGGTTCTCTGCCCTGTACCCTCTTAAAATATGAGTTGTATTAACTACATCAAAACCTTGAGACTGTCAAGGGCTAAATGAACATTCTGACGAACTGAGGCAGCAGAAGTGTGTAGATCCAGACGTTCAGCATCGGTCAAACGCACTTCCAGAATACTTTCCACACCCCGACAGCCCAAGCGACAGGGAACCCCCAGATAGACATCCTGTAAACCGTATTCACCCTTAAGATAGGCTGCCGCCGGCAGTAAACGGGATTGATTTCTCAATATCGTCTCGACCATGGTACAGGCAGAGGAAGCAGGGGCGTAATAAGCGCCGCCAGTTTGCAGTAATTTGACGATTTCAGCCCCACCGTTGCGAGTTCTCTCCACTAAACGGTTAATCGTCATCTCGTCCATTAATTCGGTAATCGGCACACCACTGACGGTACAGTAACGGGGTAGGGGCAACATTAAATCACCGTGACCACCCAAGACCATGGCATGAACGTCGGCGGTACTAACCCCCAATTCCATGGCGATAAAGGTTTGTAAACGGGAAGAATCGAGGACCCCTGCCATTCCCATCACTCTTTGGGGAGGTAAACCGGTGGCTTGCCAGACTAGATAGGTCATCACATCAAGGGGATTAGTGATGACGATAAAAATGGCCTCTGGAGAATACTGGAGGCATTTAGTGGCGGCCTCGACAACAATTTTGGCATTGACATTCATGAGATCATCGCGACTCATGCCCGGTTTTCTGGCTAATCCAGCCGTAATCACGACAATATCCGAGCCTGCCGTGTCTTCATAGTTATTAGTGCCGATAATCTCGCTGTCGTGCAGTTCTATGCCCTGAGCTTCCATCAAATCTAGGGCAATACCCTGGGGCAAACCATTGACGATATCGAGGAGAACCACATCGGCGAGGTTTTTTTCGGCGATGCGTTGGGCCAGGGTGCGTCCGACGTTACCGGCACCAATAACCGAGACTCGGGGCGATTGGCAGGGGATGAGTGTATCGTAGAAGTCAACCATGATTTATGGATGAGGCAATATCCTCATCAGACGGGTTCCAGTTGTTCGAGCTTTAGCCACACACTGGGGGTAGGAACGTAGAATTTAATCAAAGCGTAATCATCTTTTACATCCAAGACTTCTGCTGTCGAGTTGAACATATAACTGGGTAAACGGCGATCGCTGGCTAGGGCTTCGAGGCTATTTTCTAGGTTTCCCGTCACCACGCGGACTAAAGCTCCTTTCTTAATTGTAGCTGCCATGTTTTTCTCGTTAAATTTGCTTGGGGGTTTCTTCTATAAATTGTTACATATTCCGGCGGGCCTCTGACAAGAGAGTGTGGGGTGTGGGGTGTGGGGTGTGGGGTGTGGGGTGTGGGGTGTGGGGTGTGGGAATGATGAATTATGAAGTGGGGAGGTGGGGAAGTGGGGAAATTGAACTAAAACCCTAAAACCCTAAAACCCCAAAACCTGCCTCCTACCTTTTGCCTTAATTAAAACTCAACCATTTGACCATAACTTAAGAGACTTTGTAGGGTGGCGAGGCGATTTTCCCAGACCTGTATTTGATAGGCAGATAAATCTTTTTGTCTGGACATCACAGATTTAAATTTATAGCTAAATCGCTTTAAAGCATTTTGAGTTAAAGTCAAATTGCGAGGGCTGGGATTATTAGCCAATTGTTCTAATAGATTAGCCATTTCGTCCACTTCTTGCCCCCAAGCTTTTAAGGTTCCCTCCTCCATTGCCCATAAATTATTTATTATTAAAAAACTCCACTCTTGACGCAGGGAATTAAACCTCGCCGCCGCCGTTTTGAAGGGTTGACGGTGGGGTAAAGGTTCGGTTTTTTTCGTAATTATCGATCCCTGAATGCGATTAAGAATTGTTTGCAAGTTGGGATTGAGATTTTCTGTGGCAAAAAGAGCGAATCCCGAAGTGGGAAGATTGCGAATAAATTGTAGTTGATCGATCGTGACTTGATCGGGTACTTTTAACAGACGGATACCGGGTATAATCAGAGCATTTCCTGCAATTTGGCGATCAAATAAAGACTTGGTTTTATCTTCTAAAGTCCCTGTATCGAGAGCATAAGTCATTAAAAATATCAGGTCTATCCATTGATTTTGTCCCCATTCTTCCCAGTTTTGTTGAATACGATATAATCGTTCTTTTTGTTCTAGGGGAAACACCGCCGCCGACATTTTTAAGTGGGGGCGAATCTGTTTTAAGCGAGTAGAAACCTGCGAGACAAAAGTATCAACCTGACGGATTTTAAAGCTAGTCCATTGTTCCCATAAAGCACCCCGGGGATTTAACGTAATTGGATCAACTCCCGTCATTTGTTTAAATAACCAGCGGCCGGATTTACCATAACCATAGGTTTGATTAGAATCTTGACTCTGGAAGGGATAGCGAATATAATCTAACTGCAAGCCATCCACATCATAATTCTTGACAATTTCCTCGTAAAGAGATAAAAGATAGTTCTGTACCTCGGGATTAGCAGGATCAAAAAAGGCCTTTTTCATGCCTTGACTGTAATCAAAAGAACCACCACTTTTATTAGTTGCCCCCCAATCGGGATTACGGGATAAAACCGGACCTAGATAATCTAATGGTTGCTCTAATACTTTATTATGAGCTTGATTAGCCGCCGCAAAAACCCACACCCAGGCGTGGATTTCCATATTGCGTTCATGGGCTAATTTAACGGCAACTTTTAGGGGATCCCAACCTCTGGTTAAAGGGTTTTGTTCGGGGGCAACTTGACTGGGATAAATAGTATAACTAGCATTAACTGTCTCGAAAAAGACCACATTAATACCCGCTGCCGCCATGCGATCGAATACTTTAGCTAAATCCTCCTCATTTTTAGCTTCTACGATCGTGCCTCTATCTAACCACATTGCCCGTATTTCTGGCTGGGCAAATTGTCGATTAGTGGGATAATTATCCCAAAGACTTCGCCGCGCTTGTAACCAAAATTCTCGCGCTTGGGTATAGGCCCCCTGAGCAATTAAATTCTGAAAATTATTTAAAGCTCCTTCGGCATTTTCTAGGGCTAAACGGAATCGTCTGGCTGTATCTGAGGTGGGGGAATTTTTCCCGCGATTATGAAATGCTTGTGCTAAGGATTTATCAGTATTGGATATATTACTGTTGCTGGCTTCTAAAGCTAAGAGAGTCACCCCATAACGCCCGATTAATCCCTGCAATTCCGCCGTCATCTGGCTAATTTGTTGAGGAGTTAGGCTGGCTCTGGGGGGAATTGCCTCGGTACTCGGACTTAATCTCGCCGTTTCACTGGGGGGATTTTCTGAAATCTGCGGTAGAGGGCGACGGGGTGCGATCGCAACGCGCTCGCTACGCGAGATCGCTGTTGGGGTATTATTAATATTATTAACTATTGTTGATTGACCTTGACAATAGGGCGCAATTGTGTTAGTAGAAGAACTGCGATTAATGCCGTAGCGTTGCAGGGCGGTTTCTAGCCAAGCACTATCGAGGGCGAGATTAGCGACGGCATCGCTGCCCCAGCGCCAACCGAGAAAGATCGAGTTATTATTGAGGACAACGGCGGGGGGATTGTTGCGCGCCCCCCAGACGGCAACGGTTTGGCTATTAACTCCCGTGGGGATAACCACACCACCGAGGAGACTGCTGGCTAAAGGTTTTTGGTTTTTCAGTTCACCCAAATTAGTCGGCCGCAGGGTGTAAGCTTGGGAGTGAGGATAGGCCCAGTAAGCCCCAAATAGCGATCGCAATTGATGACGCACAGCAGGTTCCGAAAGATTCCCCGCCGGACCGGTGACAATAATTTTACCACCGCGATTAAGCCAACGACTCAAGACATCAGCTTGTAAACCGGAAATAGTCTCGACGTTGGGGATGATTAGAACCTTAATTTTATTTAGATCCGCGTCGCTTTGCCACTGATTACTCTGGAGAATGCAGTAATTAACCCCGACATTTTGCAAACGTTCGGTTATATCTGTCCATTGATTGGCATTTTCTTGACTTTTTAACACTGCCACCGGTGTCGCTAAAACTGGGATCGGCAGCAAGACACCCACACAGGACAAAAGACAGGCAATTAGGGGCTTTTTAAACAGATGATCAAGATGGAAGGACGATCCCAGCACGTTTTTTTCTCTTAATTTTTTGGTTAACTTCTCCTGATCTTACCCAACTTAGCCAAAAAATAGTATCTTGGGGAACAAAAATTGTGATGAGGCGATCGGTTTTGGGGGATTGATCAGCCGCTTGTCACAAGTAATGAAATAACTACAGATCGCTTATGATCAATTTATTCTCGCACGCTTCTATATTGCTCAAGAATAGAACCTTATCTTGCAAAAGCTGTGGGGATTGGAGGGGAGCTAAAAAACACAATTCAGAAATGATGAGTGATGTGACTACAGTGGTACAAACTACCTTTCCTTTCTTCACCGTTATCTCCTATTGAAGTCTAACGACTAAGATAAGCGGCGGCAGATAATCTCAGCAACTTGACCAAGTTTTATCTACCGTCCGCACCAACGCAGTGTTGGGCTGCCGTCGCTACTGGCTTTTAATTAACCTTTCATACTCTGCATGTGTGCCAATCCAAAACCATAAAATGCCGCGCTCCACTTCTATTCCCAATGCCCTATGACCTCGACCTGCCCGAACCGACCAATACTTTCCGACTTTTTTGAAATGTAACGACGGATGGGATGGGTCAGCCTTCAATAATTCATAATTTTCATCTGCTACCTGCTGGATAGGTTCAGGTAAGGAGTCATAGCACTGCCAAAATCTACGAGTCGTAAAATGCATTAAATTGTCCGGTAATGCCCCGCCTCAAAGTCAGCCAGTGCTTCCTTAGCCAAATTATCCAATTTGCCAGCAGCAATATCATTCTCAAGTTGTTCGTCCCAACGCTGATAATCTAAATCAAAGAACCATTCTAAAAGCTGATTAAAATCATTAGGTGAAAGCTGGAGGATAGCAACTTCGAGTTGTTCAAGTGTTAACATTATTCTTCCTCTACTAATGTTAAAGACAAGATTGAGAAATAATATCTCCCTTGCCTTGCGAACTTAACTTGGGCTACAAGAACCCTAGAGATTTAGCGATCGCAATCAACGCAGCTACAGCCTGTAGAAAGGGTAAAAAACGCCTGATAATCAACCTGAATCTTCGATAACAAGATCGAGAAGTTTGATCTAGCCGCTTAATACTCACTTTTAGTCTTTGGCAAAAAGACCGAAGTGACTGATTTGGTTTATGCTGCCCGTTGCCATTGAGCTTACTTCCCTTTAACACTGTCTTCCTCCGGATCTCGTGAACCGGCATTACTCTTCCTTTGCAGGAAAAATAACAGTAGGGATCAAAGACTAAGGAATTGACCCGATTGCCCACACAGCGGACTACCTCTCGATAGTCGTGTTAACCTGCCTCTTAGCCCCATCACTCGGAAAGGTGTGGTGTACCCCTTATAGAAAAGGTAGTGCGTTAATTATAGCGGATCGAATCAAGCCTGCAATTGCAGTCAACCCATGCCTTTGCTCTTAAACCTGACTCAAACAGAAAACCTTCGAGTAATGTCTCACCGACAACAAGAAGCAGCCCAACGGCTCAAATCAGCGGCGGTAAAAGAACCTGAATTTAGTTCTAGTAGCTCTTAGCCGTCCGCTGCATTTGAATTGTTAGACCTTGTATAACAACATTAAGGATGATGTTTTTGAGCTTGAAAAGAACGAAATACCGTCTGTCAAGGAAGCTGTATACACAAATTTTTTGTGTTTTTCAGGAATGCAAAGACATCTGCCCTTGAAAGATCACGTTTTCCCTCGCCTACCGCCATACTTCGAGGCTCAATTTAAGGCTCTTCGGTTTGTGTTATGCAATGGATGGGGGTTATAAGGAATGAAACCCTTATAGAGACAGACATTACCGCAATTTTTGTCAATTGTTTGCGATCTAGAGCGAACTAATCAATTAAATCTCTTGCCAGATAAGGATTTAGTCGATTTATGCCCCCATATCGAACCATACCAAGTCCCGAAGAGCCCAATTTAACATCATCGAACTTAGGTTCTGTAGGTGCCCCTTCACCTTTGCTTGTATAGGCAATGTGGTCAAGATAAACTAGATTACCAAATACATTGGCTACAATTTGCCATACAAAAAGAGAATCACCCTTTTTAAGATCAAATTTCCTCTTGATCTCTTTTGAATGATAAATTTCTTCATGCTTCATAGATTCGTGGAATGTCTCTCGCTCAGTACGATTTTCGTATCCAATACTTCCAGTTAATTCCAGTTACTTAAATGTAAATTCTCCACCCGCTCTGATTTTTTTGCCAGCTTCCAAACCCAAGCTAACAGTATTAGAACTACTTATAGTCAGACGATCTGTTGTAGTTGATTCACGTTTGACTCCTACAAACTCCGTAATCTCAAAACTTTAGACCTCTTGCATAAATCCGAAAACAAACGATAGAAACAATAATGGGAGGGACTTTCAGTTAATTATTTATTAGTAGTTGATAATCTTCAAAAATGTTGCTGTACAAGGATCGACTTAAGACTTTTGCAAGAGGTCT
>NZ_JAPZQJ010000465.1:0-1946 GCF_027530405.1 Microcystis sp. LE19-41.2A
CACACAGAAATTTACGCTTGGGGAGTAGTCTTTAAGAGTGCTTACCTTGTAGGTGTAGTCGGACTAGACATGAAACTGTAAGACCAAAATTAGCTTTGCTAGTAGCGGCAAGATTCAGCCCAAGAATCTCCGCACTTTTAGTGCGGAGAGTGTCAACTCCTAAGTAATTCGTTTAACAAAGGCAATTATGGATATTTTGACACTTGGTTGGGTTAGCATTCTCGCCCTGTTCACTTGGTCGATCGCCATGGTGGTTTGGGGTCGTAACGGTTTCTAGGTAATCTATAGATACCATGGAAACATCCTTGATTCTGAACACTCTCTTTCTAGTCGCCTTAATTCTCCTCGTTATCGTTAGCGGTGGCATTCTCTACCTGACGACTACAGAATGGCGCGATCGCCGTCGTCAAGATGGCGATAAAAAATTAGGAAAATAATCCTGAACAGGTGTACTTAATTACGCCTGTTTTTCATTTACTATGATTAAAATACTGCACTTATCGGATATTCACATGGGGAGCGGTTTTTCCCATGGACGTTTAAATCCAAAAACGGGATTAAACACGCGTTTAGAGGATTTTATGGGCAGTTTAAGCCTCTGTATCGATCGGGCTATTGCCTCCCCTGTGGATCTAGTGCTTTTTGGGGGAGATGCCTTTCCCGATGCCACTCCTCCTCCTTTTGTTCACGAAGCTTTTGCCAGTCAATTCCGTCGTCTTGCCGATGCTAATATCCCGACGGTGTTATTAGTGGGTAATCACGATCAACATTCTCATGGTAATGGCGGTGTCAGTCTCTCCATCTATCGTACCCTAGCGGTGCCTGGTTTTATTGTTGGCGATCGCCTTACCACCCATCGCATCACCACCCGCAATGGCGATATCCAAGTCATTACTTTACCCTGGTTAACCCGCGCCACTCTCTTAACCCGTCCCGAAACCGAGGGTTTATCCTTGAGTGGGGTAAATGAATTGTTAATTAACCGTTTGGAACCGGTTTTAGAAGGAGAAATTCGCCAATTAGATACAAGTTTACCAACAGTTTTATTAGCCCATTTAATGGCCGATCGAGCTAGTTTAGGAGCAGAAAGATTTTTAGCGGTTGGTAAAGGTTTTACCGTACCTTTATCGCTGCTAAATCGTCCACAATTCGAGTACGTTGCCCTCGGTCATGTTCACAAACATCAAAATCTTAATCCTAGCAATGATCCGCCCATTGTCTATCCAGGGAGCATCGATCGAGTGGATTTTAGCGAGGAAAAAGAAGATAAGGGCTATGTTCTAATAGAAGTGGCTAAAGGAGAGGTTAAATGGGAATTTTGTCCTTTACCCGTGCGTCCTTTCCGTTCCATCGAAGTGGATGTTTCTGAGGCAGAAAACCCCCAAAAAGAATTGCTAAAAGCTCTCAAAAAACACGATATTCAGGAAGCAGTTATCCGCTTAGTTTATAAAATTCGCAGTGAACAATTAGAACTAATCAACACCAATCAGCTTGACGAAGCGTTAAAAACTGCCCATAGTTATAGTATTCGGGCTGAGTTAATTAGTCAATTAACCCGTCCCCGTTTACCGGAATTAGGGGTGGGTAATCAATTAGATCCGATGGAAGCGTTAAAAGCTTATATCGATAATAAGAAAGATTTGCGGGATATTGTTGATGATATGTTAGAGGCAGCCCAGCTTTTATTAAATCAACAGCCGGAAATTTGGACGGAGGAAGAAACCTCGATTTAGCTATCAGTTATCAGTTATCAGTTATCAGTTATCAGTTATCAGTTATCAGTTATCAGTTATCAGTTATCAGTTATCAGTTATCAGTTATCAGTTATCAGTTATCAGTTTACTGCTCACTGAAACATCTTCCCTATCCCTCTTTGAACTAACAATGAGTTTATGTCTTAATCCCGATTGTCTATATAACAATGATCCTACAGATAAATTCTGTCA
>NZ_JAPZQJ010000484.1:0-5793 GCF_027530405.1 Microcystis sp. LE19-41.2A
TTGTTGGATAAGGTTTTTAGACTTTTTTTCCCTCAAAAAGTGCCGACCATTGGAGTGATTGGGGGGAAAATTCAGGTACTTTTTCCCTGAAAATTAGGTAGTTGACCACCTGAAAATCGATAAAACCCCACACCCCACACCCCACACCCCACACCCTGCCCCCAGGAAAAACTTTTTCAGCAAGCCCTAATTACAATCATGGACCCAACTAATCGCTAACCTTAAAACAGTTAGTAGTCGCTTAATTAGAAAGGAATTTCCGGATTTGGCGGCAAAGTATTTCGACAATAAACCTTATTTTTGGACGGGAGGTTATTTCGTGGCTAGTTGTGGAGGTGTTACCATCGAACAACTAAAAAAATACGTTGAGAACCAAAACTACCCGAAAGTGGAAACCCTACCGCGTTAGTTTTATTCTGGTGGCGATTCATCTCCCGTTAACTGCGTAGCGGTTTAACGGGAGTCCTCTCGCGACCTTGAGATAGATTTGGCTGGGTTGAATCGCGGCGGGATGATGATAACAACCATGACGCAATAAACTCATCTCTGGGGCGGTTTCGTCGGGAAAATAGGCAAAAGAAGTCAAATTCAAGAGAGTATTATCGATCGCCTCTCGATAGGTTCCATAACTAGGATCACTGCTGGGTAAAGCTTTTAATAAGCGAATCATCCCCGCCACAGCGATCGCCGCTGCCGAAGAATCCTTTTCCGTAGCGCCATTTTTTTGCAAGGCATAATCAAAGTCCCAGGGAGGAATAAAATCCCCGGCGCGTCTTTGTCCACCGGGCCAGCGATCGGGCAAATTGTCCAGATAATAATTAATGGCATCCTTGGCAATGGTTAACATTTCCGGATCGCCGGTGTAAATATAGGCCGTCGTGGCACTATAAATAAACCAAGCTTGACCCCGGGACCAAGTGCTATCATCGCGCCAGCCCTGTTTTCCCTCATTAAATAAGAAATTTCTATAGGTGGGAGAGTTGACATTTTGATCAAAATAGCCTCTTTGCCAAGTTCCCGTTTTACCCGGGCGACGGTTAGCCCCAAAGGTGCGGCTAATGGTGCGGATGTGGGAAAGGGCCTTTTCTTGCCAATCTTTTGCCTCCTTGGGGTCAGGATTGTGGAGACTTGCCCAGAGCATTTGTTCTATATTGATCGTATGGTCGATAAAAACCTGCCAATGTTCTTGCTGATCGGTGCGATCGGCCTTGCGTAACCAGCCAAAAGTCCCGATATCGGTGTGATAACTCCCTTTACCATCCTGAAAAGGTTGCGCTAGTTGTCTGGCCCCCCGTAAAGTTATCTCTAAAGCTGTCTGTTTTTCCTGGCCCTGTCCCGACTCAAACCAAGGGGCAAACACCAGTACATTATTAAGAGCGATGTCTTTGTTCTTCAAACTGGTTTCTTTTAAGGGATCGCTCCATTTTTTCGCGGCAGCTGACCAAAATCCCGCATCCATAGGTTTTGATTCTAAGTCAGCAATTTTCCATAATAAAGCAGCAAAAGCCCCTGCCGCCCAAAAATTGGCCTTTGCCAACTTCCAAGTGCCGGGGGTGGGACTATTCCCCCTCCGTAGCCAATTGAAGAAAGTAAAACCCGATGGCTCTGGATGGGTAAGATAGGGATAGAGAATGCCCCGACGGGCATAACTATCGAGATAATCGATCGTGGTCGCTAGTTTAATCTTAGCCAGATCGAGACAGAGCTTAATTCTTTCAGCTAGGGGCATTTTGGCGCGCAATTCCGCCGCCGATTGGGGACGATGGATAATCCGGAGGGCCGCCGCACCGATCGCCGCCCCTGTACCTAGAATGATGAGCGTGCGTCGCTGCAAATTCCCGACTCCTAAGCTGGATAGATGCGAATACGGCGATTCGGTTCCTCTCCGAAGCTATCGGATTGGAGACGGTAATGTTCCACTAATTCGTGCTGCATTTTCCGCACTTTCGCCGATCGCGGCAGTAACTCCACCGGTTGGCCGGTGGGAATAACGATTTGTTCCACCGCTAACCGGGCCTCCTCCAAAGCTTCGATCTCGTCATCACTACCGCTGCGGGCAAATAAACGCAGATCTGCACCTTCCTGATTCATCGGGTCATCAATGCCCAAAATCCGCTTTAAACCGCGAGAAATTTGGGGCAGGGTATTGGATTTGATGCCGTGGATGGGAATTTGTCTTACTTTGGCAATTTGACGCAATTTTGACTGATTTTTAACGTGGGAACGCAGGGCCAGCACCGCATCGGCCCCCTGTAAATCTTTGGTCAAAACGATCGGCAAATCTAGGGCCTGTACTACCTGTTCGATCGGGGCGCGACTGACTCCGTAGGGATAGACATAAACCGGCCAATCTTCGCCATTGGGACCGGGGACGCGGACTTTTTCCGTTTCCGGTTCTTCCTGCAGCCAAGATTGTTCGAGGAGGCGATCGAAATCGTTTTCCCGGTTGAGGGGGCCCGCAGGGAAACGGGCCACGGGAGTCATCCGGCCATCGGCCCGCCATCCCTTGGGTTTATCCATTTCCGGCAGATAATTGCCGCGCAAAGGGGTCAAGTTTTCCGATTTTGGTTCTTCCTGAGCGACTTGTACTTTCCCCTCCTCATCTACCCAACGGATTTGGGCAATTGCTTCCCGTCCCCGCAGCAGTTGATCGATCGTGGTGGATACGTCCTCGTGAATGACCCAGCGCTGACGTTCCAACATTTCGATGGCAATGTCAAAGGTGGGCGGTGCTTTGCGTTCTAAAACGGTCTTCTGAGAACCCCGACGGCGCGCTTCTTCGTCTCCGAGAGTTACTGCCTGAATTCCCCCGACTAAATCCGATAAAGTCGGGTTTTTAATTAAATTTTCCAGTTGATTGCCGTGGGCGGTTCCCACCAACTGCACCCCGCGTTCGGCGATCGTGCGAGCGGCCAGAGCTTCTAATTCCGTACCGATCTCATCAATCACGATCACCTCTGGCATATGGTTTTCCACCGCTTCGATCATGACTTGATGCTGCAATTCCGGACGGGCCACCTGCATCCGACGAGCGCGACCGATGGCCGGATGGGGAATATCTCCATCCCCGGCGATTTCGTTGGAGGTGTCGATAATCACTACCCGTTTATTGAGGTCGTCGGCTAAAACTCGGGCTATTTCCCGGAGAGCGGTGGTTTTCCCTACCCCCGGACGACCGAGCAGCAGCAGGGATTTACCCGTTTCCACTAGGTCGTTAATCAGGGTGATCGTACCGAAAACGGCCCGACCGATACGACAGGTTAAACCGATAATTTCCCCGTCTCGATTGCGAATGGCACTGATGCGGTGCAGGGTGCGTTCAATCCCGGCGCGATTATCGCCGCTAAAACTGCCCACCCGGGCGATCGAATACTGGATTTCTTCTTTTGAGATCGGTTCGTCCCCCAGATCGATCGCCCCATCGGGAAAACGCGCTTCTGGTATGCGTCCCAAATCCATAACTACTTCGATCAGTTGATGCTGCCGCGGGTGTTCCTCGATTTTGCCGCGAATCCGCGCAGGTAGAATTGCCAAGAGTTTGTTTAAATCGTCGGTAACTGGCATCCGAGAGGAGGGTAGGGTTTCTGGCATTAATAGTAAAAGGTTTTGGCGATAATTGGCTGTTTTTATTGCCAAGATTTTCTTGGGGTCTAACACATTTAGGGGTTAGTTGTCAATTAAAAAAATATTATAGTTTTTTGACCAAGGCTAGGCTTTTAATTGAGCAACGAGAATAGAAGCAGCTTTAACGGCTTCTTGGTAGGCTTGGGGGTCATTTTCAAGGTTAGGCTGGTCTAAATGCTCTAAAATTGGCAAAATCAATGAACGGGCGTAACTTCCAGATGCAATACCAGCGATTTTTTCTCTCAGTCCCAGTTGCTGTAATTTGGTCACGGTATGGTCATTGGTTCCCCCAGCTAACTGCACAAATCCGGTTAGATTTTCGGAGAGGACTTTTTTGGCCATGTTAATGGCCGGGTGGGTGGTTCCTTTGCCGATATCGCCGCTCATCGGCCGGCCGTCCGTCTGCCAAATCAGAGGACAGCTTAGGGGTGAAATAGTTTCTCGCAGATAGTGGAGGTAATCAATGATCTGCTGATCATCCTGGCAACTTATGGCGAGGATTTTTAGGTTTTTAGTTAGAGGTGCGATCGCTTGCCAGAGTCGAGCAAATTCCTCTCGATGACCGACTTGGGTATGAATTTCGATCGCATCGACTCCCATTTCGATAATTAAGGGGATAATTTCTGCGGGTTGACAGACACGGGATATTGTCTCGATTATTTGCGGGGGACAAACGGGTAAGCAGCGACCGCAACCATAACAGCGCTGTTCGATTACTCCTCCCCTATCGATAGCATAAGCGGGACAGATTTTTTCGCAGGGACGGGGACAATCGACCGGACAGAGTTGCGGGTTAAAGACAGCTTTACGAAAGTGGGGATCTTCCCCGTCGTTGAGACTGACCATTAACCAAGGTCGTCGATTTGGGGGGAATCCGGCGATTTTTTCGGCGGTTTCGATGCCTTCGCGGGCCGCAACAATCACGGCTCGGTCGGCGGCCACATCAATACAATCGGCCCCGGCGATAGTATAGGTCAAAGCGAGGTTGCGAATCGTGGGCAAATCCTGGTAACTAGCTCCACAGATGAGCTTGAACCAGTGACCCGCAACTAAGGACCAGAAGGGAGAGGAGTTTTTATCTAGCACTTTTTTATCCTATCGCAGCCAGCCCCTAAACGTCAGCCTTGTGCTGCTCTGATACCAAATCTTCTGACTAAAGACTGATTATTAATTCTTCCTTTGGCATTAGTGCCTGTCTGAGGCTGCCCCTCACTTTTGCCAGCAAGCAGAGGCTAGCAGCCTATCCGATAGATAATAGGTTCGTCAGTGGTTAGGAAAATGTGTAATTAATTTAGGGAAAAAAATACCAAATCCGTTTTAATCACGAGGATAATAAAATCCCGAAAGATATACTGTCACTAGATTGCTCACAAATTTTGGTCGGCGGATTTGGTAAGATCGTGTAATTAATCGAGTTCATCAAACAAAAGTTCCTCTAGAATTGGTCCCATACCGTCATCATCGGGGGAAACTAATTCAACTTTCCCTTCCGCATCACCGACGGCTAAGAATAACAAAGGAGCTAGGGGACTGTAAATCGAGTATTTTTGGTCTTCCGAAAAGAAACTGGCGAGAAATTGCAATTCTTCCGGCTCTGATGACGAGGAGGGTTCATCGCCATCAATTTCTAAACTGAGAACATTATCTTCTTCTAGGGGCGGTAATTCACCACTAACAGTCAAGGTGTGGGCAGTGGATTTGAGCAATAGGTCTAATTCTGCTAAAACCGCTTTAGCATCGGCGAAAATCCGCTCGATTTCCTCGCTATCTTCGATTAAGAAGGCATCAGATTCTTCTTCCTCCGATTCCTCATCCCAAGCTAGAATCATCACCGGGGTATCCACGGGGACAAGAAGCATATAGGTGAGATCATCGGTTTCATAGGCATTCTCAATATAACAGTCCAGCGATCGACCTTGCTCATCCCAGAGGGTTATGATATCCGCTTCTTCGAGTTCGTTTTCTTGAAAATTAAATTGAGATGGGGACATAGGCTCTCAAACGCTACTGATTGAATCAGAATATCATGAGTTGACATCCTCGCCGCCCTAAAAGTGCGGCGATTCCTAAACCTCACGATTTAAGTTTCTGCTTCCACCACCGTCGCATACCACAGTTAAAAAACCATGTACTGTCTTACACAGAGTCCACAGACTTTCGCCCCATTTC
>NZ_JAPZQJ010000477.1:0-1497 GCF_027530405.1 Microcystis sp. LE19-41.2A
TTAGCGGAATGCCACACTAATTCTATTAGGTTGTAATCTGGACTATAAGCTGGTAAAAACTCTAGCCTAATATTGGGCAACTCTTTTTCCACCTGCTCAATAACATCTTTCTTTTTGTGATAACTAGCATTGTCTAATATAATGATAATCTTAGGTCCCTTTTCTCGAAAATCTTCAGGCAGATTTCCCAAGTTTATCCATTCTTGACGAATCTCTTCATGAAGTTTCTTTAATTGTTCATGGAAAGTTTCTGAATTTCCTTTTTTGATCATAAAACAGACTCTTTTTTTATCATTATATCTTAAGGCTCCCATCACATTCACCCTTCCTCTTTTTCTTTGCCCATTCACTTTTTTTCGCTTTCCTTTTTTTGTCCAAGCTCTCCTTCTTATTACTCTCAAACTAAATCCACACTCATCCCAAAACCATACCTGGATTGACTCTGGCTTTTCTTTCGCTAACTTTAAATATTCATCTAATTTTTCTTTAAATGCTTTTCTTAATTTCTTGTCTTGCTTATCTTCTAGACTATATTTTGCCCAGATATACACATACTTTTTTCTTCTCAATATTCTTCTCACTTGCGAGCCACTCAGTTTAATTTCTGTTTCCTTTTCTAGATGCTCTGCTAATCTTGCCGCTGTCCATCTCCCGAATTCATATCCCAATTCCTTCGGGTCTTCATCAACTATTTTCAATAGTAAATTAATATATTCCTCTGTGGCTTTTTTATGATTTCCATTTTTTCTCCCATCTTCTAGACTTTCTAAATTGTTAGGATCGCCATGAACACACCAAGGGGCGACTGTTTTGAGTGAACAACCAATAAACTCAGCTATTTCTCGTTGAGTTTTTCCGTCGTTCAGCAAGAGAAACATTAAAATTCTTTCCCTAACTTCTGCTCTTTCTTCTTCTTTAAGAGCTTTTTGTAAGTTTTTCTTTTCTTCTAAATCTAGGAAATCTTTAGCTGGCATAAGTAGGATTTTTCTAAAATTACTATTTCTATTTTAGGTGGTTTAAGTGCGTTTTAGCTTACCTTTACGGGTTTTCGGTCATATTTCCGATCTTCTCTACTGGCAAAATTTACAGGATAACTATAATTTCGATTTAGTCGATTATCGCGGTTTTTTGCCCACCGAGAGCCTTCAAAAAGAGTTAGGCGACTGTTTTGGCCTGTTGATGACCCCGCGCTGGGTTGAGGCTTTTGGTAACGGGGCTATTGAAGCTTTAGCCTGTGGTGTTCCCGTAGTTGCCTATCGTCGCGGTGGTCCGGTAGAAATTATCGAAGATGGAAAAACTGGTTTTTTAGTTGAACCCGATAGTATCGAGGGATTAGTTACAGGAATTAAAAATTTAGGCTCTTCGTTACTTGTTATGGTTCGATAGGGGGGCATAAATCGACTAAATCCTTATCTGGCAAGAGACTTAATTGATTAGTTCGCTCTAGATAAAAACAATTGACAAAAATCGCTAAATGCCTTTCTCTATAAGGGTTCC
>NZ_JAPZQJ010000265.1:0-1179 GCF_027530405.1 Microcystis sp. LE19-41.2A
GGGAGCATCCCAGTTTTGCAATGAGTAAAAATACTCAGGCAATATCGCCGTTGAGATAAGCACAACGTAGCTTCAAATACTGAGGAACATTCTCTGCTTTCCATTGTGCTCCCACAATTTTCATTCTTGCACCTATTTGCTTAATCTTTGACTCTACACTTCCAGAACCGATGCAAATCCCTTGTGATTGATAGAGTTCGTAATTGGGTATTCTTTCTCGATGTTTATCGACATATTTGGTGAAATTTATAGCCTGTTTCTTTTTGCATCCCTCTAATTCCTCTAAAACTCTTTTCACCTCTCCTTTCCATAAATTCTCTTTGATTCTATTCAGACGCTTGTTTGACCCGCCTATTTTATTCATATTCTCTACTAAATGATACCAATCCAATATTTCTCTCCTTTTAACACCGATTTTCTCCATCAGATTCCACACCCCATCATGACCATCTCCTAAACAGGTGACTACCTCTGTTAAGGGCTGACGGTTCACCCATTCCAGTAATTCTTCATTTTGCTGAAAAAATCCCGCACATTCTTGACCATGCAGACTTACTGCTTTGTAATCTCGACCTTGACTCGGTTGTCCTTTGGGCGTTCTGATTCTGACTTTTCCGACCTCTACACTCAATGCTTCTACCGGACTCTTTGCTTCTGCTTCCTCAAATTTATATCTTTGTACAAGCCTCTGTTGACTACTGCCTGAAACTGCCATTCCTGTCGCCATTTTGAGATCTTTTTCCGCATCTTCAAAAGAGACTTTAGCCACTGCTCCTAAGCAACATTTCTCCAGCATGGGACTTAATCGATTATTCTTGCTTAATCCTAGTTTATCGGCTTGTTTCTCGCTTATCTTGACTTTCCCTATGATACTGCTTACGCTTTTGGTTCGCCCTGCTTGGGTTCCTGTTGCTGATTCAAAAAAAAATTGCCTATGGCAGGACCCAATGTAGTCAGCCAATGGTCTCGCAGGGCGGTTTCAATGCCCTCAAAGCTACGTAGTTGTTCTTCTGGGGTATTATCGACTAGAATTTGAGCAATGGCTTTTAAATGTTGATCTAGTTGTTCTTTTTGGTCTGTATTCATGATTCTACCGTTTAATTGTTTCTCTTTATTTTGCCTTAGCTAACGTTTTTAGTCTCTAAGCATTTATACTTATGGCAAAATTGGGATGCTCCC
>NZ_JAPZQJ010000337.1:0-2421 GCF_027530405.1 Microcystis sp. LE19-41.2A
CCAAGCTTTTCTGGTCGGAACCCCCTAAGCCGAGTTTTCAAGGTGCTGCGCCGTCCACTTGGTTTTCGAGACTGGCCTTTTAATTCTAACGTAAAGCCAACCTAGAACGGCGGGGTTTCAGACCCAAAATTTCCGATGAACCGCCAATTCCCGTTAATCCCACGACAATTCCGATAAAAAAGCTAAATATTGTCAATAAAGAATAGTCCATTTTTGCCTCAGTTGTCTCTTTTCTCCGGTGTGTTTCTGGTGGTTAAGAGACAAAATTAGTTAATTAAGCCTTTAGAACCGACTAAAAGAGCAAAAAAGAGTATTAGTAAGCTTTTATCGCTGTTTAATCTTTTAGTCTCTGTTTATAACCAGTAATCTCCGAATCGAAACTTAATTTTCTTGCTATCTTGTAAAATGTAAGTGTATTTTAATACGATTGCGATTGAATCATGGTTAAAATACGGTCAAACCCTATACATTTTTTTGCCAGAGGATTAGCTACCGTGAGCATCATCATCGAGCGAGTATCGAAAAAATTCGGCACCTTTACTGCTTTAGACAACATCAACCTAGAGATCAAATCGAATCGTCTGGTGGCACTGCTGGGGCCGTCCGGTTCAGGAAAAACCACTCTCCTGAGAGCGATCGCAGGATTAGAACCTCCCGACACAGGCAAAATTATCATCAATGGCAAAGACACAACCCATTTAAATGTCAGAAAAAGGAATATTGGCTTTGTTTTTCAGCATTATGCGCTTTTTAAACACCTGACGGTGCGTCAGAATATCGCTTTCGGTTTAAATATTCGCAAAGCTACCCCGAACTATATTCAAAAACGAGTGGACAATCTCTTGAGTTTAATTCAATTGCAGGGATTAGGCGATCGCTATCCGGCCCAACTATCCGGGGGTCAACGTCAACGGGTTGCCCTGGCCCGGGCCTTAGCGGTGGAACCGGAAGTATTATTATTAGATGAGCCTTTTGGGGCCTTGGATGCCAAAGTTAGAAAAGAGCTACGAGTTTGGTTGCGACAGTTACACGAGGAGGTCCATGTCACCAGTGTTTTTGTCACCCACGACCAGGAGGAAGCCATGGAAGTGGCCGACGAGATCGTAATTTTCAATGAGGGTAAAATCGAACAGGTGGGAACTCCCGATCAGGTGTACGATCATCCTGCCTCTGCTTTTGTGATGAGTTTTATCGGCCGGGTGAATGTTTTACCACCGACCTCGGCTGCACTATTCGAGCAGCTCGGAGGGGGTACTAACGGAGTCAAGATTTTCATTCGTCCCCACGACCTAGAAATTCTCTCTTCTCCCAATGGGTCTAGCATTGAGGCAAAAGTTGAGCGCATTATCCATCTGGGTTGGGCCATCGATGTGGAATTAATTCTACCCGATCGCTCTCTCCTGATTGCCCATCTGAATCGAGAACAACTGGATCAACTGCACCTCCAAGTCGGGGAGCAAGTTTATGTTCGTCCTCGGGATGCTCGCGTTTTTGCTTAAAAGTAAACGTTCCAAAACTCGATTAAATTCTGTGGTGCGATATAGAGTTTTTCTCCTTGTCCCAATAATAGACTTGTCGCACCCACAGCATCGCCATACATGGTGTGATCGGGTTCCGCACAAAGTCACAGGCACTCATCGTCATCGAAAATTTTGGGTCTGAAACCCCGCCGTTTTACGGCGGCTTTGCTGTTAAATATGAGCATCGTTTACGAAATATAGCGTTTTTCAGTCTGCTGAGGTACAAAAGTTATGGGTTTTAGGCAAAAGGCAAGAGGCAAAAGGCAAAGGGGAAGAAAAACAGGTGTACCTCACTAGCTTAGGAAACGCTATATATGCTAAAATGTGAGACATGGAAAAAGCCTATTCGTTTCGATTTTACCCCACACCAGAACAAGAGTCGCTATTGCGGCGCACATTGGGCTGTGTAAGATTAGTTTACAATAAAGCTCTCCACGAACGAACACAAGCTTGGTACGAAAAGCAAGAAAGAGTAGGCTACGCTCAAACTTCTTCAATGCTAACCGATTGGAAAAAGCAAGAAGAATTAAACTTTCTCAATGAAGTAAGCTGTGTACCCTTACAACAAGGGTTAAGACATTTACAAACAGCTTTTACTAACTTCTTTGCTGGTCGGACTAAGTATCCTAACTTTAAGAAAAAACATCAAGGAGGAAGTGCCGAATTTACCAAATCTGCTTTTAAAATTAAAGACAAACAAATCTATTTAGCCAAATGCACAGAACCTTTACCTATTCGATGGTCAAGACAAATACCAGAAAGCTGTGAACCAAGCACAGTAACAGTCAGATTACATCCTTCTGGACGTTGGCATATTTCAATTAGATTTGATGACCCAACGATTAAGCCTCTACCAGTAACAGATAAAGCCATCGGAATTGACTTAGGAATTAGTAGCCTT
>NZ_JAPZQJ010000545.1:0-2544 GCF_027530405.1 Microcystis sp. LE19-41.2A
TTTCGGTGCGTCTATCTTTTCCCCTGTTGAGAGGGTAGCAAAGGTAGCAATCCCTAGATCAATTCCCACTGACTCCCCATTATTAGGAAGTGTTTCGGGCTGAATCTCGACAACAAAGCTGAGAAAATAGCGATCTGCTGCATCTTTAATCACGGTGACGCTAGAAGGTTTAGAGGGTAATGGGCGACTCCAAACTATTCTCAAATCACCGATTTTTGCTAAAGTAACGTGATATTGATTGATGGTAAAACCATTGTCAGTAAATCTTGCCGATTGTTTAGATTTACGTTTTTTAAACTTGGGAGGTTTGACTTTCTTTCCTTTTCTCTCACCCTTGCAAGATGCAAAGAAGTTAGAATAGGCTGTCTCTAAGTCTCTCAAAGACTGCTGCAAAGGGATAGAAGAAACCTCGGTCAGCCAGACTTTTTCTGTCGTCTTTTTAATTTGAGTTAGTCTTTTAGATAACTCAGTATATTTTGGCTTTTTCTCCCCTTGTCGATAGAGTTCTTGACAGTAAGCTAAGGTATCGTTCCAGACAACGCGCACACACCCGAACAATTGAGACAAAAGCCTCTTTTGTTGGTCTGTTGGGTAAATACGGTATTGATACCTCGCTTTCATTGGGTTAAGATATTTGTGTCTGTATTTATTTTAACTAGGTCTGTCAATAATGTCAAGTCGGTTGCGAAAAGAAAGAAACTCTGTTTCCGATCTAAAGATACACTTGGTCTGTGTGACAAAATACAGAAGAAAGGTTTTTACTGGTAAAAGTCTGACTTTGGTTGAAAAATCTTTTAGGGAAGTTGCGGAAAAGATGAATTTTCAGATATTGGAATTTAACGGGGAGTCCGATCATGTCCACGCATTGATTGAATATCCACCGAAATTATCTATTTCCGTGATGGTCAATTCTTTAAAGGGAGTCTCTAGTCGCAGGCATGGACAAGCTGGTTATCCTAAACCGTACGGGAAAGACGCTCTTTGGTCGCCCAGTTATTTCGTCTCTTCTGTAGGAGGTGCGCCACTGGAAGTTCTTAAGTCTTATATCAAAGATCAGGAAAAGCCGTCGTAAAACGACGGGGTTTTAACCCAAATTTTCGATAAAAATTCTCATAAATCGCCTTGAGAAACTTCTGCTTCTCGTGGTGGTTATAAATATTCGCCGCTGTCCGCCGAATTACCGCATAATAACGTTCAATAGTCCCTAAAGTATTGCGCTTGGTATTACCAGTAAAGAAAGTTTCAATCACTCCCTGTAATTCCCTAGCGATATTATTTTCCCGGTGAAACTGGGACTCATTAAAAATATTGATAAAAATATCCTCTGTCAGAATATGCTGAATAATCATCTCTCGCACATCTTCCAGACTAATTTCTGGATTGATTGACTTGCGACAAATCTCTAAAAATTTGTCCCGCGCTGTCACAAAATTCCGATTCGTCTCCGATTGCAACGCAATTAAACCCCGCAACGCTTCTAAAATTGTTGGTAAATCTTCCTTAAAACTATCAATCGCCTCTCGAAAATCCTCAACCTCCGGACGTACATAATTAATAAAAGCATTAATAATCCCATCCAAAGCCTCATCATCGCGCATCGAGACGCGCAGTCTTTCCTCTCCTCCTTGAATTAAAACCGCCGTCTGGGAGTCTTCAAATAAAATATTGTCATTAGGGTAGCCTTTCGCTAACTTTTTCTCAATTTCTTCATCTAAATTATCGTATTGATCCTTACTTTCCCAATATCCCCAATCTAACCGTAAAGCATCCTTTACCGTCCCGTCAGGATAGACAACTTTTCCCGACTTAGTGCGATAATCCAACTCCGGAATTAACAAAAAATCCCGCGCCTTGCAATAGTCATTTAATAAATTCTGAAAAGCGACTCTAATCGAAGTTTCCTTGCGACTTCCGCCATATTGGACAATCTTCTCAACTTCCGCCTGATACTGGCTGATTAATAATCTAGACATGGGCTTAGAGGAGGTAAATTAAGTAGTTATAATCAAAGAGAAGATAGATTTTGGACTCTGATCCCCCCTGCCCCCCTTGATAAGGGGGGTGCCGATAGGCGGGGGGAGCTACCCTTGATCAGGGGGGTGCCGATAGGCGGGGGGAGCTACCCTTGATCAGGGGGGAGCCGATAGGCGGGGGGATCTGACAATTTTTATTTCGATGTTTTTCACTGGTGCTGGCGTGCCATCACTTCCCGCAAGATATGGTCAATTCCTGTTTCATATCCCTTTCCTTGAGCTTTTAACCATTGTAATTGATCTTGACCTAGTTGAATAGCTAATTACTGCTTTGATGGCGAAAAAGATACTGTTTTTTGAGTAAAAAACTCATCATACTAAATCCCTTGAGTATAGGCTACTTATGAAGATAGGCAAAAGGCACTCATGCAAAAGGCAAAAGGGGGGATAAATAATCAGTCTTTAATAACCGCATTTAGAATTATCAGTGACTCTTAAATTAGTACAAAAATATGAACAATCGCGTGTAAGCATCTCACAGTTAACCTAATGCGCGGGGGGTTTGGGGGCG
>NZ_JAPZQJ010000200.1:0-2996 GCF_027530405.1 Microcystis sp. LE19-41.2A
AACCCAGTTCATCCTTCCGACAAGACAAGCGGCACTAACGGCACTGGCGCGATTACCGACGATAACCCGATTCATGACGGGATCGAGTTTTACCACATAGAGGGGTTCGGCGGCGGCGATGCCGATGCCTTTGCGTTGTCCGATCGTATAATGATGGATACCGCTATGTTTACCCAAAACTTTGCCATCGAGATCGACGATATCGCCCTCACTAACAGCGATATACTTATCCAAGAACGATCGCATCGTTCCGTGAGCTTCAATCAAGCACAAATCCTGACTATCGGGTTTATCTGCTGTTTTTAAGCCGAATTCCTGGGCAATCCTGCGGGTTTCTGCCTTGGTTTGTTCTCCCAAGGGAAATAAAGTCCCACGCAGTACATCTTGAGTTAGATCATAGAGAAAATAGGATTGATCTTTATTTTTATCGACGGCGCGCAGCAGTTGATAACGGTTATTTTCCGGAGAAAAACGAATTCTAGCGTAGTGACCGGTGGCAATAGTATCCGCTTCTAAGGTTTCCCTAGCATAATGCAGCATCGGGCTAAATTTTACCGCTTTATTGCACTGAGAACAGGGCAGCGGTGTGATTCCCGCTTCGTAACCGGAAACCAGATAATCAATAATTTCTTTTTGGAAAAGCTCGCGACTATCGACAATATGATGGGGAACCCCCAACTGCTCACAAATAAAGGCCGCATCTACCATCCCCTCGGAGCAGCATTGACCTTTACCCTTCATTAACCACAGGGTCAAGCCAATAACATCATAACCTTGAGCGTGTAAGGCGGCAGCGGCAACAGAGCTATCTACTCCCCCCGATAGACCGACAACAACTTTTCCCATAAACCTTGTCATGATTTTTAACCAATATACTTTCTAGACTAGCATCTCCTCCTTTAAAATTTGGACATGGTGTACCCAAATCTCGTGTGAGGACAAGCTAGTATGATGAGAACAAACCTACTGTTTTTCTCGGCCTTATTTTGGTTAAAAGTCGGGATAATCGCTCAAGCAACGCTGCTGCTAAAAGCAAACTTATCTTTTGCCCAGAATCTTTATCCCGGTCGTCGTTTGCCCCCACCGCCGGCGGTGAGACAACCAACTAAACGTTCAGACAGTCCCAGTGCTGTTAATTGTTCCCAATGTTCACCCTTAAATTTACCCCCAGTTAATTCTCCTTCAGTTCGTCCTCTGGTGGCGGACCCAGTTTCCGGTAATCAACCCCTGAGAGAATACGTTTTTCAAGCTCCCGCTACCGTGCGTCCTGCCGATGCTACGGTGGTTAATAATCATAATCGTCAAACTGTCAATTCACCTGCCCCCACACCGCAAAATCGCACCAATAAACCCCCTTCTCCCCCACCACAGCAGCGGGTTATTGCGACTAATCAACTCTTTCGGGTTGAAGTTCAGAGTAATAGTGCAGCAGCGTTGGCAAAAATTCAAGAAATTGAACCCCTCGCATTTATCCGCGCGGGAGAAAATGTTATTCAAGCGGGGTTATTTCAGCAACAATACCAAGCTAAACAACGGTTACAAGAGTTAACTAGACAGGGTTTTAGCGCCGAGATTATTACCCTCAATAATTAGGGTTTGCGGCAAAAAGTCTGTTGGTGGGGTTAGGAGTCAGGAGTCAGTAGCCGGTCGTCAGGAGTCAGGAGAATTAAGTAAGAATGAACGATAGCTTCATGCCTATTTTTCTCATTTTTGAACTCTCAAAAGTTAATTATGCAATAATTCTCTAGTATTTCAGCTAATCTCGAGCGAATCTCTTGCCTCTTGCCTATCCTAACTAGGAAGTTAACTTTACCTTATTACTTAGCACACAGAGTTAATTTTGTCAAGCAAAATTCTCACCGCATCGATCATCACATCCGGTTGATCCATCCAAACAAAATGGCAACTTTTATCCGCTTGTATTTCTATAAAATCTCCGGATAACTTGCCTAATTCCAGGTGCATCTCCTCCCGGAGTCGGTTGGCACTTTTGAGGGGAATAAAGCGAGTCCAAAGGGAAGGTTTAAAAAAAGAATTAGCTTTAATACTAACTATCGGTAAATTACCGAAATTGTTAGCCTCACTCACCTGACGAGCGCTTTGGTCGAGATTAAACATTTCTCTACTCATCGTCATCCAGTGTTTAGCGCGACAGAAAGAACGCTTAACTCGATGACAAGAATCTGGGGAAAAGCGACGTAATTCTGGTTTTAATAATTCAAAAACTCCCAGAACTCTCAAAACTCGGATAATGCCTAAAATTGAGCCGATAATCGACATCCAAAATCCAGAGATGAAAAATAATTTTAATGCCTTTAATGCTGGCGACATTTTCAGCATTCCCTGCTCGTGTAAACCATCGGTGAGTACCAAACCTACTACTTTTTCTGGGAACAGATGAGCATACAGTCGAACATTATAACTGCCAAAAGAATCACCAACTAAAATATAAGGTGGTTCTATTTTTGCCTGGGTTAGTAATTGATCTAATTCCTGAACAATTTGGTAGCTATTTCGTGGATGGGGACTAGGATCGCTCCAACCATAACCGGCTCGATCATAAATACAAACCCTAGCTAATTGTGACAATTCTTCTATCAAAAAATATCCCTCAATTCCTCCTAAACTATGGTCAATAATAATAGTGGGACTAGCCGTTCCCGCTAGACAAAAATGTAGGCGATATTTACCCAGATTAATCAAATGACCCGGCGGTGCTTTTTGTTCTTCTAACCAAACAGATAATGTCTGATAAACTGTCGTCGCTACTAGGATAATTACCCGAATTGATAAAGACATAACTACACCTCTTGTAAAAATAAAAAATTCTTGTGGTTGCTGGAGAAGTAAGAATGATTAAGTAGCTGGTTATAATTAAATTAAAAATGGATTTTAGGTTCGATCCCCCCTGCCCCCGTTGATCTATCCATTAGTCACATCTTTCTTAACATAAAATTTGACAAAAAGAGAAAAGTGTGCCAGATGGCTCAAGGGGG
>NZ_JAPZQJ010000449.1:0-1248 GCF_027530405.1 Microcystis sp. LE19-41.2A
ATCCTAATTTAGTGATTGGGGTTATTGATACGGGGGTGGACTACAATCACCAAGACCTAGTTGGCAACATCTGGACAAACCCGGGGGAAATTGCCGGAGATGGCATTGACAACGATGGCAATGGCTACATTGATGACATTCGCGGTTGGGACTTTGCCTACAACGACAATAACCCCAGTGATGTTGATGGTCACGGAACCCATGTTTCGGGAACCATTGCTGGCAAAGGAAATAATGGGGTCGGTGTGACGGGGGTGGCCTGGAATGCCAAAATCATGCCCCTGAAGTTTTTGAATGATCAAGGATCAGGCTCTACCTCCAATGCTATTTTGGCAATTAACTATGCGACGGCCAAAGGAGTTAAGCTCACCAATAACTCCTGGGGAGGTGGAGGCTATAGTCAAGCGCTCTACGATGCGATTAACGCGGCGGGTCAGGCGGGAGCTTTATTTATTGCGGCGGCTGGTAATGATGCAAAAAACACTGACACAAGCCCCTCCTATCCTGCCAGCTACAACCTAGCTAATATTATTTCTGTTGCTTCCACCACCCGCACCGATGCTCTCTCTTCTTTTTCTAACTATGGCTTAACCAGCGTAGATTTGGGTGCGCCTGGTTCAGACATTTACAGTCTAGCTCCTGGTGGTGGATACGCGACCCTTTCAGGGACATCCATGGCCAGTCCCCATGTGGCAGGGGCGGCGGCTTTGTTGTGGTCACAAAATCCTACCTGGACGGCACAACAGGTGAAAAACACCTTAATGAACACGGGCGACCCCCTGGCATCCCTTGCCGGTAAAACGGTTTCTGGTAAGCGGCTCAATGTGTTTAACGCCTTGGCGGGGGCTAACTTACCTTCCGTAACCGTCAGTGTCAGCCCGGCCAGTGTGCAGGAAGACGGTACGACTAACTTAGTTTACACCTTTACTCGCACTAACTTAAACCTGAGTTCTCCCCTGACCGTTAACTTCGGGGCGAGTGGCATAGCCAACGCCGCTCCAGTGGGAAGCGACCCAGCCGATTACAACGTATTAACAGGTAGTGGTGTCATCTTCGACCCGACGACGAAATTGGGAACCGTCACTTTTGCCGCCGGTGCGACAACGGCAACGGTCGTGGTTGATCCCATTGCTGACACCGTACAGGAAAACAGCGAATCAGTTATTTTAACCGTCAATTCTGGGACGGGCTACATTGGTGGTTCTCCTAATACAGCAACGGGAACTATTATTTCTGAGGAAGGATTTA
>NZ_JAPZQJ010000393.1:0-1243 GCF_027530405.1 Microcystis sp. LE19-41.2A
ACTCAATTGTCTATCTTTTGGTATTAACCTGTTTGTGCCTTAAGTCCTTCCCTGTATGGATTTCAGCTACTTTTGAGCGTAGGCGCTCTCATCGAATTTTATTTTAAGTTAATTATTTGCATAACAATTCCCGAAGAGCCAAAACTGATTATTTATTCTCCCCTGCCCCCCCCTTGCCCTAGGGCTGTTTCATTCTCCGAATCTAATTCTTTTTTTGCTACCTTTAATCCCTTATAAGGTAAGCAAAGCACGACGTTTTTAAAAATTTTCAGCTATGTATTTCCGAGAAATCGACTAAAAACGTTGCCAGATAAGGATTTGAGAGAATGACATTTGCGAGAATGAAACGACCCTACTCCAACGGGGGGTTTGGGTAGGGTTGATTCATGAATCAACCCTACCTAGCGGGGGGGTTGCCTTTTGCATGAGTGCCTTTTGCCTGTCCTGATATGTAGCCTATACTGAACGGATTTGTGCGAAACGTTTAGGCATGAAATAAGGTTGAAATACCTGAAATAACCGCCTAGTAAGGTCTTCAGTCCCCTGACTGAATCTAATAGGTCAACCCTGACCAACCTTATAACTGTTTATATGTCCCGACGTTTAGTATCACCTCGATACCAAACTAGGCAAGGGGACTCAAGGTCAATACACTTTGTAACAATTATCTACAATTGCTACAAAGGTGAGAGTAACGGCGATAGCCACCCCCAGATTCAGAAGTCACAACTCTGGGACTGAAGCGGGGAACGGAAGGCGAGAGAGGTGTAACCTAACATCCATACCGAGACCACTGCCAACCATCCATGATTAGGCGTGAGCCAAATGTCCGACCTGAACCATCGTAATCAGTAAGCAGTGAAATAGGTTGACACACTGCGTTCAAAAGAACAAGGGGAAAAGTAAGGGTTTTTGAATCCACACCCACACAGACCTTTAAAGTACCCCGATGGATAGGACAAATCTAAAGATGGAATGCCCATATAAACGGAACGTGATAAGCCCTTTTAGGCTCTGAGTATCGGTCGAAATACTCAGTAGTAATAAGTGTAAGCGCAAGCCTTCAAGGGTGTGAGATGTAACCAAAAGCCAACGCCTGACAGTAATAGTCAGGATATGCTAACAGGTTACGGTTTGTCTGTAAGGATAGAGTCTAGTAGGAGTCTATATGACGAAAGCGAGAGAAGGTAAAGGATTCGGGAAACCGAAAACCACTAAGACTACGAATGTATGGAAAGCTATC
>NZ_JAPZQJ010000481.1:0-1160 GCF_027530405.1 Microcystis sp. LE19-41.2A
ATCAGAGAGAAAAAATTAGCTATGGCAACTACATCCGAAGACGTATGGCGACTCTTAGCCGAATTAGCGACTGCTCAAGCTGAATTAACTGCCGCTCAAAAAGAAACTGACAAACAACTGAAGGAAGTTAGTCAGCAACAGAAGAAAACTGACAAACAACTCAAAGAATTAGGTCAGCAAATTGGGGGACTCGGTGCAAAATTCGGCAGCTTTACCGAAGGACTTGCCCTCCCTTCAATGGAAAAGATTCTCAGACAACGCTTTGGTATGGAAGTTATCAGTCCCAGTGTGCGAGTCAGTAAAGAAGGACAACACCTAGAAATTGATGTTCTTGCCTATACCAATGGTGAGCTAAATATTGCCTATATCGTCGAGGTTAAAAGTCATGCCAGAGAGGAGTCTATTACACAATTAAAAAGTATTTTGCAACGGTTTCGCCGCTTTTTTCCTGAACACAAAGATAAAAAACTCTATGGCATATTAGCGGCAGTTCATTTATCATCAGAATTACGGGAAAAAATTCTGCAAGAAGGGTTTTATGTGGCTCGGATTCATGACCAAGTATTTGAATTGGATATTCCCGATAATTTTCAACCTCGACTTTATTAAAAGTTTAGATATAATACTAAATCCTGTTATTAAATGATTATTTATTCTCCCCTTTGACTTTTGCCTTTTGCATGAGTGCCTCTCCTGATATGTAGCCCATACTCAACGGATTTAGTACAAGGCCAAGCCGTCCTAAAAGGATGGGGTTTTAAACCCAGGATTTGCGATGATACAATAAAGCTAGGCCAAAATGCGATCGCAAGAGATAAAGCATGGTTCAAGCACCCATCGAACCCCAACTTTTCTATCCTGACTCCGACGGTAAACCTATGGCCGACAACACAGTTCAATATCGCTGGATTGTTCGCTTGGTTGCCAATCTCAAGTATTTATTTAAAGAGCAAACCGTCTTTGTCGCCGGGGATTTGCTCTGGTATCCCCAGCAGGTAACTGTACCCCCCGCTCCCCGTCAAGCTCCCGATGCCATGGTAGTTTTCGGCCGTCCACCTGGTGAGCGCGGCAGCTATAAACAATGGGAAGAAGACAATATTGCTCCCCAGGTAGTGTTTGAAATCCTCTCTCCGAGCAATAGTGCCAGGGAAATGCTCAAA
>NZ_JAPZQJ010000388.1:0-1211 GCF_027530405.1 Microcystis sp. LE19-41.2A
TAGGATTAAGTGTAGAACAAATTGCCCAAACTTTAGACTTAGATATTGAACAAGTACCACAAGTCATTGAGGGACAAAATTGAGTGAAAACGGACAGTATTTTCTATCGTCTCTTTCAGACTTTTCCTGAAAGTTTCTTTGACTTGCTCAATCTTCCCCCTGAAACCGTCAATCATTATCAATTTTCCTCCCTAGAAGTTAAACAACTCGCTTTTCGTTTAGATGGGGTCTTTCTTCCTGATAACCTTAATGAACCGATTTACTTTGTTGAGGTACAATTTCAAAAAGATGAACGGTTTTACTCGCGCTTTTTTAGTGAAATATTTCTCTATTTTCATCAAAGTGAGAGGAATAACAATTGGCAAGGGGTGATCATTTATCCTCATCGGGAAATTGAAAATAGTCCCAAATCTCGTTATCAAGAATTCTTTGAGTCAGGACGGGTTAACTGTTATTATCTGAATCAATTAGGTGAGGGGGATTCTCTGGGGGTAAAAGTGTGACAATTAATTGTAGAATCGGAACCAAACACCTTAGCGCAAGGAAAAGAACTGATTCAACAGGTTAGACGACAATTCCAGGAGTCTTTAAAAAGACAGGACATTCTCGAATTAATTGAGACAATTCTCATTTATAAATTGCCCAAATTAAACCGTAAGGAGATAGAAGCTATGTTTAGTTTAAGTGATCTAAGAGAAACTAAAGTCTATCAAGAAGCTTTAGAGGAAGGCAGAGAGGAAGGTAGAGAGGAAGGCAGAGAGGAAGGAGAATTATCCGCTAAAAAAAGCCTGATTTTGCGTCAGCTAAATTTAAAACTAGGTTCTATTCCTTTAAAGTTAGAACAAAAAATTAAACAGTTAAATCCTAATCAATTGGATAATTTAGCCCTTGCTTTATTGAATTTTTCGGATTTGGAAGATTTACACCAATGGTTAAATTAAAGAAAAAAGCCTTAGATTAAACAATTTACGCAACAATTCACGGATAGCAGACAAAAGAGAGGATATTCTCGAATTAATTGAGACAATTCTCATTTATAAATTGCCCAAATTAAACCGTAAGGAGATAGAAGCTATACTTTGCACGGCTACAACTTGCATTTTTTACTCAAGGACAATAATATAGTTTAAGAGTCATAATTAGAAGCAAAGCACTCATTAAAAACATGATTAACCTAGAATTCACGGAAGAAGAAAAGAACTCACTGTATT
>NZ_JAPZQJ010000508.1:0-14232 GCF_027530405.1 Microcystis sp. LE19-41.2A
TTTGTACCAATTTATGTACTACGAGAGGGATAATGCAAGGTTTTTGAGAGTCCCAATCGGATTTTCGCAGCATGAACATCGGATTTTAACAGGTCAAAAGCCTTATTTTAAAAGGGTTTTACCATTATTCAGCAAACCCTAATTATTAACCAAAATAACGAAATATTAATCAGCCCAGCATCCTATTGGGAAATCGCCATCAAAATCAGTATCGGTAAACTCATTTTACATCAATCTTACAAAGATTTTATCGACGTATGCCTTAATCAATATCAATTTAATATCCTTGCCATCACACCAGAACATACGGATGCGCTGATCACCCTTCCTTTTTATCATAAAGACCCCTTTGATCGCCTTCTGGTAGCTCAAGCCATTGTTGAAAATATTCCGATTATTAGTGTAGATACTATTTTAGATCGGTACGGTATTCAACGTCTTTGGTAGGGCGATCGTTTTTCTCAACCTATCGGAAAACTCGACACTATAACCCCTTTCTAATCCCTCGATTTGATGTTTTTCTACCAATTTCCCACGTCTCCTGCGGATAATCTTGCTTCGCGAATATCTTTTAATAAAATCCCATTGAGTAAAGTTCATAATTCATGGTTATTATTTCGATCTAAAAAGTCCAGAAAGTCTTTTGCTTTCACGATCTGAATATTTTGATATTCAACCAGTGAAAGAAGATGTTTGTCCCCCGTGATAATATGGGTCGCATTGCCAACAATCGCACATTCTATGATCATATCGTCATCGGGATCATTGGGAACGGCTCTAAGTGTTCCACCTATAGAAACAATGCTAGAAGCATCACAAATTTCCTCAATGTATTTTCTAACTTGTTCTTCAGGAAATTTGATTTTTAGTAGAAGTTTTTCGGATAATTCGCCTAAAATCTCTGGACAAGTGACCGATCGAATCAGTTTGCTTTGGGCTAGGGAAAAACAACTATTCGGGCTACCGCTTTTAGAAAGCGCAGCAGATATGAGAATATTTGTGTCGAAGACAACAGTATAAATCACTACTTCTCATGAACGATTTCATCGATAAATTCTTCTCTTTCGTCTTCCGTCATGGTATCCCAATCGTAGCCGCGTTCTGCTGCGACGATTTTTGCCTGTTGGCTTCCGTAATCGGTTATAGCTTCCATATTTCCCCACTGACGCTGGATGAGGAATCTAAATAGTTCCTGTTGCTGTGCTTCGGGGAGTTGTTTGACTAATTCGATTACTTGTTCGTTGCTTAAGGTTAAGTTCGGCATAGGTCGCTTCTAGACAATAGCATGATTAATCAGTTTAACACGAGTCCTTAATGGAGAGGGTTTTCGGTTCGCCTACACCTTCCGGGCTTCGATCGGTTAGAATCGAGAAATTATCGGCCTAGAAAATCCTTTCATCTTCGCGCTTGCCGTAAAATTATATCTTTAACTAAATGGTGATCGCTAATTAATTATCGTAGTAAAGCTTGAAAACCTGCTTGAATAAAATGAACATCTGAAGTTAAAGCGTCGGTAATTTGATTTTCTTCCATAACAATAAAAGAAAAACAATCTACTAATCCCCAGCTTTTATCAGATCTTGATTCGTAGAGCTTTAAGCCTTTTTGAAAAAGAGTAGAAGTGATAGTAACAACGAATAAATTATCGGTTTGATAGCATTGCTTGATAAAGGCAGAAACCTTAGGACGATTGTAATGACTAAGAGCATTACCAACCTCCATAAAAATGGCTTCAGTAACCCAAACTGCTGTTGCATTTTTTACATAGGGGAGGAACTGCATAGCAATTTGATGATATTGATCATGAGGATTGAGAATTGCTTGGATAAAGACCGTATCTAAAAAAAGTTTGGACTTATTCATCGCTTATATTTCTTTTGGGAGTATCATATAAATAATGATCGTGTTCCCTTGACCAATCTTCTGGAGCTTCATAGGTGCCAGCCATTTCTTCTAACAGTTCCCAAGCATTTTTATGGTTATTTTCTAGTGGATCTTCCCGAGAAATAATTTGGATGATGTAATGGGTATTGGGTTCTAATTCAATCTTTTCTTCGGGACGGAAAACCATTCCATCATAACTAACTCGTAGATTTTTTATCATAATGGATTGTTGAGAAGTAATTCGATTACGGCCTACACAGTGCCTTAAGGCTAGTGTAACACACCCTCTCAACTATAACTGCCGTGCGATCGCACCCTCTTCTAGATGCCGATATTCTGCTAAAGATGGGAAAATATCAGTCCTGTAGAGTCAAGGTCGATCCTCGTGGGTGGGGAAACGGAGGGAATTTTCGGGCAGGGTGACAACAGTAATCGTTTTTCCCAACCTATCGAAAAATTCGACACTATACCCGGTTTCTAATCCCTCGATTTGATGTTTTTCTACCAATGTCCCCACGTCTCCTGCGGATAATCTTGCTTCGCGAATATCTTTTAATAAAATCCCATTGAGTAAAGTTCATAATTCATGGTTATTATTTCGATCTAAAAAGTCCAAAAAGTCTTTTGCTTTCACGATCTGAATATTTTGATATTCAACCAGTGAAAGAAGATGTTTGTCTCCCGTGATAATATGGGTAGCCTTGCCAGCGATTGCACATTCTATGATCATATCGTCATCGGGATCGTTGGGAACCGCTCTCAGTTGTCTTGTTATCGGAACAAGGCTAGAAAATTGACGAATTTCCGCGATATATTCTCTAAGTCCCCGTTCAGATATTTGAAATTTCTGCTGAAGTTTTTCGGTTAATTCGTCTAAAATCTCTTGGCAGGTTACTGAAGATACCGATCCCGTCTTCGCTAACGATAAGCAGGAAAATGTAGGGCTGCTTTTAGACAGCCAAGCAGAGATTAATATATTTGTATCAAAAACAACTACATAGGTCACTATTTTTCGTGAACGATTTCATCGATAAATTCTTCTCTCTCGTCTTCGGTCATAGTATCCCAATCACGGCCGCGTTCTTTGGCTACGATTCTAGCTCTTTCTGCTCCTTCGTTAAATACTGGTTCCAACTGTCTCCACTGACTGAGGATGAGAATTTTATAAACTTCCTGTTGCTGTGCTTCGGGGAGTTGTTTGACTAATTCGATTACTTGTTCGTTGCTTAAGGTTAAGTTTGGCATAGGTCGCTTCTAGACACCAGCATGATTAATCAGTTTAACACGAGTCCTTAATGGAGAGGGTTTTCGGTTCGCCTATCCCTTCTCTGCGTCGATCAGTTAGAATCGAGAAATTATAACAAATCTGGTTATTTTTGCATGAGTAGAAAACGGGTTTCTCGGAGAAACCCGTTTTCTGTGCGTTACTCAACGGATTTAGTATTATCGGCCTAGAAAGTCCTTTCATCTTCCCGCTTGCCGTAAAATTATGATTGTCTCTCTCCAAGAAGCTCAAGCCAAACTGCCCGAACTGATATACAATCTCAAACTAGGGGAAGAATTGTTAATTACCGATAATAATTTCCCACTGGCAAAATTAAGCCGATGATAAAGAACACTTACAAGACTTCGCGGAGTATCTGCCTTGAAATGTCTAATCGATAGCCATACTCTGCTGTGTTACACACTCAAGGAATCCCGACTCAGTAGCAGCACCCATCAACTTCCTAAAGGGTGGCATAAATCGACTAAATCCTTATCTTGCAAGAGTTCTATTGATTAGTTCGTTCTAGATCGAAAACAATTGACAAAATCGCATCAATGTCCTTCTCTATAAGGGTTTCATCCCTTATAACTCCGTCCATTGCATAGCACAAACCGAAGAACCCGTCAGATGGTGACTTTCTTAATAGATCCATCAATTTTTCGGATGGTAACTTTCTTAATGCATCCATCAATTTTTCGGTTTTCATTCGTCTTAAGTTTAAGCCAGAAGGAGTGATAAGAGAATGGCATGATGGTAACTTTCCTACTAGATCCATCTTTTTGGATGGTGACTTTCTTAATGGAGCCATCAATTTTTTGGATGGTAACTTTCCTACTATATCCATCAATTTTTCGATGGGATATTGTCTATCTTCTATAGAATTTGCTTCTTCTTGTATTAATCCTACTTCTTCAGTAGTTAATATCAGTCCTTCAAGTTTCTGCTCCGCGTTCTTGATTGTTTGAATTAAGTCTTGGTATATTTTTTGGGCTTCGTCCAACTCCTTTTGGGTAAAAAGATTATTATGAGCTACTTTGTTTCTGGTTTTATACAGTTTCTCCCAATTAGATTGAAAATTTCTGTCTTTAAATGATTCCTTAAAAAACTTATCACCGTTGCTTTTAATTTTTTCTCTTAATTTACGAATTGCTTCGGGAGTTTCTTCAAGCCTATCAATTTCTTTAATTAAATCCTCTTTGGTTGTACAACCAGATGAAAGCTTGTATATAATCGAACCTAAATCATCAAAATCTATCAGATAGAGTTGATTGTCAATATGGCTTGCAAATTCTTTTTCATTATTTTTTCTCTGATCAACTTTCTTTCTAAAATCTTGGGTGGATACCTTTGTCCACCAATCCACTCCTATCTTGGTTGTCATGAATTTCGTTATGTAGTCTCTTAAACGGCGTTCCACACGATTAATACAAGGATAAATTTGATTAGCAATCTGTTCAGAAATTTCGTCTTTTACTATATCCAGTTTTTCTAATTTTTGGTCTTTGAAAAATTTTAAAATTGGAATACGTTGAGGTTCTAAACAACCATATTCTCCCTTTACAACAATTGAAAAACCTGTAATACATTTATCTTTGCTGTCTTGATCAAATTTAATTGGATTTACTGTAATTTCTATAAAATTATCCTTGATTTGGCGACTGTTACAATCTATTTGTGGTGTTCCATTCCAAAATGAATTATTCGAGGCGAGAAGATAGACTAAATTATCAGGAGTTTTGATATGAGATTGATTAGAAGTGTCAAATGCAAAAATTTCAAAGGTGAGAAAATTGTTTTGTGTGTCCATTGGAATGACAGGAGTTAGGTCTATAAACAACATCTACCCTCTATTTTAACTTGTCTATTGAAAAAAAGGGGGCTTATTCAGCCCCCTTAACCTCTAACTACCGCCAATCCTTGCCACATCGCGGGCGTTGGCTTCAAAAGCCGCATCGAGAGCAGAATCGCCGGTTAAACCGGAATCTAACGCCTCTTTAATACACTGCAACATCCGCTTATAATCCTTGGGCATTACTTTAACAAACTGGGGCAACATTTCCGACCAATTTGCTAAAACCAGGGCTGCTTTTTGACTTTGGGTGTAATCAGCATGGCGTTGAATTAACTCGCGTAAATCGTCGATTTCTTCCCCTTCTAGCGCCTCTAAAGCCACCATTTGGGTATTGCAACGAGTGGCGAAATCCCCCGACTCATCGAGGACGTAGGCGACACCACCACTCATTCCGGCGGCGAAATTGCGACCGGTAGGCCCTAAAACAACGACTTTACCCCCCGTCATATACTCGCAGGCGTGGTCGCCAACAGCCTCAACCACCGTAGTCACCCCAGAGTTACGCACCCCAAAACGTTCCCCAGCAACCCCAGAAATATACACCTCACCACTGGTCGCGCCGTATAAAGCCACATTACCGATGATAATATTCTCCTCGGCCACAAAAGTGGAACCTTTGGGCGGATAAACGATGATTTTGCCACCGCTTAAACCCTTACCCACATAATCATTGGCATCCCCTTCTAACTCCAGTGTCACCCCTTTGGGAACAAAAGCACCGAAACTTTGCCCCGCGCTGCCCTGAAAATGGAGATGTACGGTATCTTCGGGTAAACCCTCCCAGTGACGTTTAGTGATTTCGTTGCCTAAAATCGTCCCCACCACGCGGTTAATATTTTTAATCGGTAGTGTCGCCTTGACTTTTTCGCCTTTTTCAATGGCATCCTTGCATAAATCCAGTAAAACGGTTATATCCAAGCACTTATCTAAACCGTGGTCCTGGGGAATCTGGCAATAGCGTCCTACCTCTGGAGCTACCTCCGGTTGATAGAGAATCGGAGTTAGGTCAATTCCTTTCGCTTTCCAATGTTCTACCGCCTGTTTCGGCTCTAATACATCAGTTCGCCCCACCATTTCATTTAAGGTGCGGAATCCCAATTCGGCCATAATTTCCCGCACTTCCTGGGCGATAAATTTCATGAAATTCACCGTATATTCAGGATCCCCGATGAAATTCTTCCGTAATAACGGATCCTGGGTCGCTACCCCCGCCGGACAGGTATTAAGATGACAAACCCGCATCATAATACAGCCTAACGTTACCAGTGGCGCGGTCGAAAAACCGAATTCTTCGGCCCCCAATAGGGTCGCTACCACCACATCGCGGCCGGTTTTCATCTGGCCATCGGTTTCCACCGCAATGCGACTGCGAAGATTATTTAACACCAATGTTTGATGGGTTTCTGCTAGTCCCAACTCCCAGGGTAAACCCGCGTGTTTAATCGAGGTTTGGGGTGACGCGCCGGTCCCACCATCGAAACCAGAGATTAAAACCACGTCGGCGTGAGCTTTAGCGACTCCGGCGGCGATTGTGCCAACTCCCACCTCAGAAACCAGTTTTACGCTCACTCTGGCCGCGCGATTGGCATTTTTTAGGTCATGAATCAACTCCGCTAGGTCTTCAATCGAGTAGATATCGTGGTGGGGTGGGGGAGAGATTAAACCGACTCCGGGGGTGGAGTGACGGACTTTGGCAATCCAAGGATAGACTTTTTTACCCGGTAATTGACCGCCTTCGCCCGGTTTTGCCCCCTGGGCCATCTTTATCTGCAATTCTCGCGCTTGGGAAAGGTAAAGACTGGTGACACCAAAACGGCCGGAAGCCACCTGTTTAATGGCACTATTTTTCGAGTCTCCCTGTTCATTTGTCCAAGTGTAGCGCTCGGAATCTTCGCCCCCTTCCCCGGTGTTCGACTTGCCACCGATACGATTCATGGCAATAGCGAGGGATTCGTGGGCCTCTTTGGAAATGGAACCGTAACTCATGGCCCCGGTTTTAAAGCGTTTCATAATCGCTTCAATCGGTTCCACTTCTTCGATGGGGATACTTTCCCGGTTTTTAAAGGTTAATAATCCCCGCAGGGTGAAGAATTTTTGATTTTGTTGGTTGACCAGTTGGGAATATTTCTTAAAGAGGTCGTATTTGCCCAATTTTACCGCTTGTTGCAGGGTGTGAATGGTTTCTGGGCTAAAAAGATGGGCTTCCCCGTCCTTACGCCATTGATATTCACCGCCAATATCGAGGGTATGCACATTCACGTCCCGGTCGGGGAAAGCGTGGCCGTGTCTGAGTAGGGATTCCCGGGCAATAATTTCTAAATCGGCCCCTTCAATGCGGGAAGCTGTCCAAGTAAAATAGCGATCAACTACCGATCGATTTAAGCCAATAGCCTCGAATATTTGCGCCCCACGGTAGCTTTGCAGGGTAGAAATGCCAATTTTAGAGGCCACTTTAATTACGCCCTTGGTGGCGGCTTTTATGTAGTTTTTACAGGCACTCTGGTGGTCAACTCCTACCAATAAACCTTCCTCGATCATACTGCCGAGGGTGGCAAAGGCTAGATAGGGATTAATCGCACCGCAACCATAACCGAGTAAAAGGGCGTAGTGATGCACTTCCCGGGGTTCGCCGGATTCCAGGACAAGGCCGACTCTGGTGCGGGTTCCCTGCCGGATGAGGTGATGGTGTAAACCGGCAACCGCCAGCAGTGAGGGAATCGGGGCGTGATTTTTATCGATACCTCGATCGCTTAAAATAATAATGCTTGCGCCCGCTAAAATTGCCTCGTCCACCTCTTGACAAATTGCCTCAATTGTGCTACGCATCCCCTCGACTCCCGAAGTGGGATCGAAGAGAATGGGAATAGTCACGGTTTTAAATTCGCTATTGCCCTGTAAACGCGCTAATTGGGCGTTAGTGAGGATGGGAGAGTTAAGTTTAATCAGGTGACAGCTTTCGGGCTGCGGATCCAAGAGATTTCTCTCCGCGCCGATAGTGGTGATGGGAGAGGTGATAATTTCTTCGCGAATCGAGTCAATCGGGGGGTTAGTGACTTGGGCGAATAACTGCTGAAAGTAATCATAAAGCAGTTTTGGGCGATCGGACAAGACGGCTAGGGGTGTATCGGAACCCATGGAACCCACTGCTTCCACTCCATCCCGGCCCATGGGGGCTAATAAAAGACGTAATTCCTCAAAAGTGTAACCGAAAGCGGTTTGCTGTTGAATTAGGGAAACAGCAGTTTCTGGTGGCGCAGTTTCAACGGCTGGTAAATCGTCTAAATTGACTAAATTTTCGTTTAACCACTGGCGATAGGGTTTAGCGTTGGCAATAGCTTCTTTTATCTCCTCATCGGCCACGATACGACCTTCTTTCATATCCACAAGGAACATCCGGCCGGGTTGCAGACGACCTTTAAAAGCGACGCGTTCCGGTTCAATGGGTAAAACTCCCGCTTCCGATGCCATGATTACTAGGTCATCTTTGGTGACGTAGTAACGGGAAGGACGTAAACCATTGCGGTCTAACACTGCTCCCATCATCGTACCATCGGTAAAAGCGATCGAGGCCGGACCATCCCAGGGTTCCATCAAACAGGAATGGTACTCATAAAAGGCTTTTTTCTCATCACTCATCGATTCGTGGGCCGCCCAGGGTTCAGGAATCATCATCATGACAGCGTGAGGGAGAGAACGCCCCGATAAAACCATTAATTCTAGGGCATTATCAAAAATTAAGGAGTCACTACCCTCGATATTAATTACCGGCTGGATTTTTTTGATGTCTTCCCCGAACAAGGGTGAGGCAAACATCGACTGACGGGCGTGCATCCAGTTAATATTACCTCGCAGGGTATTAATTTCGCCATTGTGGGCAATATAACGGTAGGGGTGGGCGCGTTCCCAACTGGGGAAGGTATTGGTACTAAAACGGGAATGGACTAATCCTAAAGCGCTTTGAAAGTCGGGGTCGTGTAAATCGGGGAAATAGTCACCCACCTGTACCGGCATTAATTGCCCTTTATAGACAATGGTACGACTAGAAATACTGCAAGGATACCAGTAACGATTAAAGGATTGACGACTGAGGTGGGAACGTTTGCGAATAACGTATAATTTGCGTTCAAAGGCCAGATCATCGCTTAAATTGGCATCGCGTTCGATGAAAACCTGTTCGATAAAGGGTTCGGTAGATTTGGCCGAATTGCCTAAACTGGAGTTATCCGTGGGAACATCACGCCAACCGAGAACTTTTAACCCCTCTTCGGCGGCGATTTTCTCGAATTCCTGCCGACCTTTCCCGCGAATTTCGGCATCGGGGGCCGTGTAGAGCATTCCTACCCCGTATTGTCCCGCTGCCGGTAAGGTAAAACCTAGATTGCTGGTCACTTTCCGGAAAAATAGGTCAGGGATTTGGCACAAAATACCCGCCCCATCTCCGGTATTTTTTTCCGCACCGCACGCGCCACGGTGATCGAGGTTTAGTAGAATTGTTAAGGCCTGTTCAACAATATCGTGGGACTTTTTACCCGTTTTATGAACGATAAAACCGACACCACAAGCATCATGTTCAAATCGGGGATCGTATAGTCCTTGTTTCCGTGGAGTTTGATTGTTATTCATTTTGTCTGATAGCCTAGCAGTCTGGAAGGGAATGGCCTAGAGGGTGAGCCAGAGTAGCGATTCTAGGTATATCAATTCTGTATCCAGACTGGACCTTCGGTCTTATATCTTAAGGAAATGTTTCGATGTGACAAGGGTTCCTTTATGCCGAAGAGATTATTCACGAATTTTTTAGCAGCGGATCGATTAAGTCGTCGGGAATGCGGTTATGCTCGATATAAGCGTTAATTTCCTCTAGATGGTCGCTGTAATAGGTCAACGCACTGAAGACCTGACTTAACGTCAGATGGGGCATTCCTAGGGGGATTTCTTCGGGAGCGACTCCCAGACGCCAAGTTTCGACGATGGCGCGGACAGGTGTATGCGTTCCTTTGATAATTGGTTCCCCGCGTAAAATCTCGTCGTCTCGAACGATGTAGAGATATTCGGTCGCTTGAACCATCGCGGTTTTCTGGAGTGGATATCGTTTAGTTTATCGTATCGATCGAACCCCTGACTATTCCCAATAAATATCGGTTCGGTTACTTCAGCCACCCGCTCTCACTTGCGGCGATTGTTTCGCTCTCTCCCGCCATTTTTTAGAATTTTCTGTAATTACCTCGCACATTGATCGGGCTTTTTCCGCCGCATCCCGTGCCATTTCCAGAATTTCCTCTAGTTCCCGTTCATTTAGTCCTGTTTCTTTTCTTTCCATCACCGTAAACCCTCCAAGCGATTTTTAACCTGCGTCACCCTTATTCTAGTCTCTAAAATACGTCCTAACTCGATCGAGATATCTTCCCCGGCCTCCTGTAAATTTGCTGGGGTCGGTTCTGATCGATCAACACTTTCCACACGCTCGCGGATTTGATTCCTTGCGCGATCAGCGTAAAATAAGCTAGTATTCACAAAAGCCATCAATTGAATTAATGTAAAATTATCGGGAAAACGATTTAACAGATCTGTACCGATTTTGATCGCTTCTCTCCCGTCACTTTCTAGGCGATCTAGTTCTCGATCAATCCTTTCTACGAGCGCAGTTAATTGGGACGGTAAAGGCATAAATTGAAAAATAACACAGGGGACGATTTTAACCTAGCAAAAACAGGCCGCACGAAGACCGATCGGATCGGTTTGATTGGGAAAATTCGATAACTCGAATAGAAGCGATCGATCACACATAGATAGCCTCTCGAACGCTCATTTTTGTCAATTAGTGCGGCAAATGAAGCAAAGTCTGGTTAAAAGCTGAGAAAATCCCCCTGTCCAGCCGTAAGAATCCCCATCAATCCTATTTACGGTTGGCTGAAAAAATCTAAAAACCTTGTTGGGTAAGACTTTTAGACTTTTTTTCCCTCAAAAAGTGCCGACCATTGGAGGGATCGGGGGTAAAATCCCTGGACTTTTGCCCTGAAAATTAGGTAACTGACTACCTCAAAATCGGTAAAACCCTACACCCCACACCCCACACCCTGCCCCCAGGAAAAACTTTTTGCCGCAGACCCTAATTGGTTAAGCTAAAAGCTTTGATGTGCTTAGTTTCTAACCTTCTTTTGAGGTAGGAGAATTGCCAGATTCTGTCTTTTGCACGAGTGCCTGTTGCCCCTTGCCTTCAGAAGCTGATAACTGAGAAAACGGTAGCAATTTCTACCAAAAGTCAGAATAAAATTCGTTATTGTCATAAGGTCATGACGGAATGTAATTAAAAACAGAAAGAATGCGGATCGAGCAGTTGCAAGCCTTTTTAGCCGTAGCCGATACGGGCAATTTCGGTCAAGCCGCGCGCCAGTGTGGAGTCACCCAATCGACTATCAGCCGCCAGATTCAATCCCTAGAAACCGATTTGGGCTTACCTCTTTTTCATCGTACCGCCCAAGCGAAATTAACCATTGCCGGGGAGAAATTGCTACCCCGGGCGAAACGAATTTGTCAAGAATGGACGAATGTTCACGAGGAAATCACTGACCTACAGGCGGGAAAACAGCCAGAATTGTGCGTGGCGGCGATTCATTCCGTGTGCGCCCATTATTTACCGCCGATTTTGCCGAAATTTTGTGCTGAATACCCAGAAGTTCAGTTAAGAGTTACAGCCCTAGGCAGTGATCGCGCCTTAAAAGTGCTGCGGGATGGTTTAGTAGATCTGGCCTTGGTAATGAATAATCGTTTTCTCACCTCTAGCCCGGAGATGGTGGTAGAAATATTATATGAAGAAGCGATCGAAATTCTCATGGCCGCTAATCATCCCCTTGCCCAATACAAAGAAGTGCCATGGTCGGAATTAATCCCCTATCCGCAAGTGGTTTTCAAAGATGGCTACGGAATGCAAAGATTAGTACAAGAATGGTTTTCCCGTCAGGATGCCCACCTGAAAACTGTCATGGAATTAAACACCCTTGATGCTTTTCGCGGTGTGGTGCGTCAGGGTAATATTATCGCTCTTCTGCCCCAATCTGCCCTGATGGAGGCTCGTGGCGATGCCACCCTCGCCATTCGTCCTCTTGCTTCCCCTAGTGGCGAAAATCCCCATCCTAATAATGGTAAATTTAGTCATCGTCTCACCCGTCAGGTAGTCCTTGTCACCACCAGCGATCGCCTACAGATACCACCGATCGCTCATTTTTGTCAATTAGTGCGGCAAATGAAGCCAAGTCTGGTTAAAAGCTGAGAAAATCCCACTGTCCAGCCTTAAGAATCCCCATCAATCCTATTTAGGGTTTGCTGAAAAAGCTTTTCCTAGGAGCAGGGTGTGGGGTGTGGGGTGTGGGGTGTGGGGTTTTACCGATTTTCAGGTGGTCAATTACCTAATTTTCAGGGAAAAAGTCCCGGAATTTTCCCCCCAATCACTCCAAAGGTCGGCACTTTTTGAGGGAAAACAAGTCTAAAAGTCTTATCCAACAAGGTTTTTAGATTTATTCAGCAAACCCTATTTACTCTTTATTTTTTTCCTTGAGATGAGTGATACTTTTCGAGAATTATTAAAAGCGATCGGTAGTGGCACCCATACGGGCAAAAATTTAACCCGTCCTGAAGCGGCGATGGCCACCAAGATGATGTTAACCCAAGAGGCAACCCCGGCCCAAATCGGTGCTTTTATGATTGCCCATCGCATTAAACGCCCCACCAGCGATGAATTAGCGGGAATGCTTGATGCCTACGCCGAGCTTGGCCCGCAAATAACCCTAGAATCAGCCTCTTTTCAGCATCCGATCGCTATTTTTGGCAATCCCTACGATGGACGCTCTCGCACTGCCCCAGTTACTCCGATCACCACTTTAATCTTAGCGGCGGCGGGGATTCCTGTAGTCCTGCACGGGGGCGATCGAATGCCGACTAAATACGGTATTTCCCTCAGGGAAATCTGGCAGCAATTAAGAGCAGATTTTAGTCAATTATCCTTAGCAGCAGTGAAAGACTGTTTAATCACCACAGGATTGACTTTTTTCTATATTCCGCGCCATTTCCCTCTAGTACAGAATTTCATCACCTATCGGGAGCAAATCGGTAAACGTCCGCCCATGGCCACGGTAGAGTTAATGTGGTCGCCTTTTGTCGGTAATATTCATCAGATATCGGGTTTTGTTCATCCCCCCACCGAGGAGCGTTTTCGCGAAACTTTTGCCCTGAGAAATATCTCTCATTTCACCACTGTGAAAGGATTAGAGGGCAGTTGTGATTTAGCCTGTAATCGGACGGCGATTATTGGTCTGGGAAATCCCACCGATCCCCCTTCCTTTCAGCGATTTTTCCTAAATCCTCGCGATTATGGCTTCTGTCCCTCAGATTATCCCCTCGAATCTTTAGAGATGCTCACCGCTAAATTAAAGGGTTTATTAGCCGGAGAAAATAACGAATTAACCGATGCGGCAATTTTTAACGGTGGTTTTTATCTTTGGCGCTGTGGAATTGCCCCGGATATCCCCACCGGTTTCCAGCAAGCACAACAATGTTTACAGTCAGGAAAAGCCCTGGCTAAATTAGAACAAATCTGTAATTATCTGGAAAATCAGCAATAGATAGGGTTTGCGGCAAAAAGTTTTTCCTGGGGGTAGGGTGTGGGGTTTTACCGATTTTGAGGGGGTCAATCACCTAATACTAAATCCTGTTTAAAAAGTATAGGATAGTGGGGTGTGGGGTGTGGGGTGTGGGGAGAAACAATTCATAACTTGAGAGTTAATCACACTATTAAAAAGGGATTTAGTATAACTTCTCGGTGTGAACTACTCTCAAGGTCGTTGAGAGCTTCCTGATTCAATGGGATGCGCTTTCTACCTCGAAAGATAGCAAGTCTTACCTTCCGTCCCTAGGCAGCAGTCCTAGTTCCTAAGACCCATACTTTTTCTGGCCACATGACCCGTCGAAGCTCGGTTATCGCTTAAGGAATATTGGTCAAGACCGGTTTATGATAACATAGTTTTTGGGAATTTTCTATATACAAAGTCAGCATTCGTCCCATCGCGCTAAAAGCGAGGGACGAATGCTGACACTAAGTTGGCTCTTCGTTACTTGTTATGGTTCGATAGGGGGGGCATAAATCGACTAAATCCTTATCTGGCAAGAGACTTAATTGATTAGTTCGCTCTAGATAAAAAACAATTGACAAAAATCGCTAAATGCCTTTCTATATAAG
>NZ_JAPZQJ010000070.1:0-6331 GCF_027530405.1 Microcystis sp. LE19-41.2A
CCCACACCCCACACCCCACACCCCACACCCCACTTCCCCACTTCCCCATTCCCCACACCCCACTTCCCCACTTCCCCACTTCCCCACACCCTATGGCTATTTGTATTCCCGTTAATTTACCCGATCGCTCCTATAATATTCTGATCGAGAAGGACAGTTTAGCTAATCTCGGTGCAGAAATGAGCCGGTTAAACTTAGGTAAAAAGGTTTTATTGGTTTCTAATCCCGAAATTTTTGACTATTACGGACATAAAGCCGTTAATTCCCTAGAAAAAGCGGGATTTGCCGTTTTTACTCATCTGATCCCCGCGGGCGAAAATTATAAAACCCTCGATGCGATCGCCCAAGTTTATGATAGCGCCCTCGCTCACCGGCTGGAACGTTCCTCGACTATGGTTGCCCTCGGTGGTGGTGTAATCGGGGATATGACGGGATTTGCGGCAGCCACATGGTTACGGGGCGTTAATTTTGTCCAAGTTCCCACCACCCTGTTAGCGATGGTAGATGCTTCCATCGGTGGTAAAACTGGTGTTAATCATCCCCAGGGCAAAAATCTGATCGGGGCGTTTTATCAACCGAAATTAGTGCTGATCGATCCTGACGTGCTTAAAACCCTACCCGTGCGAGAATTTCGGGCAGGAATGGCAGAAGTGATTAAATACGGTGTAATTTGGGATGCTGAGTTATTTCAACAGTTAGAAGACTCGGACAATTTAGCTAGTTTTTCTCAGATCGATGGCGAGCTATTGCAAACAATTATTACAAAGTCTTGCCAAGCTAAAGCAGATGTGGTAAGCAAAGACGAAAAAGAAGCGGGTTTGCGGGCGATCTTAAACTATGGTCACACGATCGCCCACGGCATTGAAAGTTTAACGGGATATACTAGCGTTAACCACGGGGAAGCGGTGGCCATGGGGATGGTGGCGGCAGGAGCGATCGCTGTTAAACTGGGAATGTGGACCGCCGGGGAAAATCAACGTCAAACCGATTTAATCGAAAAAGCCGCCTTAGAAACCCATATTCCGCCTTTAAATGCCGATGAGATGGTAAATGCTCTCACTGCCGATAAAAAGGTTAAAGATGGCCAAGTTAGATTTATTTTACCAACGGCGATCGGCCAAGTCACCATTAGCGATCGAGTCACCCCCACCCTGGTGCGCGAGGTGTTATCACCAACCGAATCCGGGCAGTAAAAGCTTTTTCAATTGTTGCATCGCTTGTTCCGTAACATCCCGGTATTTTAAATCTCCCACGAGAATACGTCCCATCAGTTGACCGGCGATCGGGCGTTTAACGGCGATATTGTAGGCGATTTGGGTAAATTGATAGAATAAACCGGCTAATTTGGCCGCTAAAGCCATATCTTCCCCCCATTCTTCCCGAATTATCCGACTATAGCCCGCTAAAGCCTGATTATCTCCGGCTAAAGCTCGATCGATCGCCTCGGCTGCCTTAACTCCCGTCAAAATTGCCGGACGGATACCCTCACCGATGAGAGGATCGAGAATACCCGCCGCTTCTCCTGTAATTAGGGCATTTTGGGCGTGTAGCGGTTGATTTCCGTTCCAAAGGGCTAAAGCATACTCACTATAGCGATAATCCTCTAAATTCCAGCCCTTTTGACGGGCATAATTTAACAGTTGTTTTTTCAGCTCCTCGGATTTGATGCTGCCCTTAAAACAAGCACCGCTAATTGTGTAACCATTAGACTTGGGAAAAGCCCAGATATAACCATTTTTTAGGGAACCAAAATCAAAAAAAGCTTTTTGGGGTGGAATAGTCGCTTCTGCGTTAGTAATTTCGAGAGTAGCCCCGATCGCTTGGTTTTTCGCCGGTAATCCCAACCAGCGACTGGTATTACCCTTAACACCATCGGCAGCAATCAGATATTTACCTGAAAATGTTCCTTGGGATGTGGTAACTTGCCAGTGATCTTGGACGAATTTGATCTGGGTAACTTCGCTGTTATCTTGGATGGTTGCCCCGACTGCGATCGCCTGTTGACCTAAAAAATCATCGAAACGATCCCTTTGTACCATCCACATCGGTTCTAGCATATTTAACTTAGTGGTGGCGGCATCCCCCTGTTTCCAAGTAAACTCCACTTGCGTGACGGTATTCTCGATCACGGGGGTAAAATCAAAATCAAACCACTGCTTAATTGCTGGGGATACCCCACCACCACAGGGTTTATAACGGGGTAATTTCGCTTTATCGAGGATCAGGATCGATCGTCCCTTTTTAGCTAGATGATAACCCGCCGTCGCTCCTGCTGGTCCCGCACCGATGATAATACAGTCAAACATTTGTACTAATTTAAGTCGTTGAACAAATTTATAGACAATTTACGCTATTTTGTCCAACTTGTGTTGAGTCTGGTGACGCTCAGACGGGATTCTGTCATTGTTGAGCTTGCCTCTCTAGTTTCTAGTTGATTTATCCCCCCATGTCCAAGAGAGCCTAATCTCTGGCTTTTTTGACTAACTAATTGATCAATTATCTTCACCTGATCAATCGTATAATAAAAAAAACTATAACGGCTCGATTATATCATGAAAATTGTTTCTATTAAAATAAAAAACTATCGTATGTTTAAAAATATACACATAAGAGATATTCCCCCTTTTTGCGTGATTATTGGAGCTAACGGCACGGGAAAATCTACTCTATTTGATATTTTTGGGTTTCTGCGAGATGCCCTTAAAAACAACATTCGCCAAGCTTTACAAATTCGCGGCGGTTATAGAGAAATTATCACTAGAGGTCAAGAACAGGAAGATATTGAAATCGAGCTGCAATTTCGCATGAAAATCTTAGATACAGAACGTCTGGTTACTTATCAAATCATAATTGGACAAAACAATAATCGCCCCGTTATCAAACGCGAAATACTTCGCTATAAACGGGGTGAACACGGTAAACCTTTTCATTTTTTAGATTTTCAACTTGGTCAAGGATATGCTATCACCAACGAAGAAGATTTTAGTAAACCGGATAAAGAACTCGATCGAGAAGAACAACAGCTAGAATCTAACGATATACTAGCAATCAAAGGATTAGGACAATTTCAACGTTTTAAAGCCGCTACAGCCTTTCGTTCTCTGATTGAAAATTGGCACGTTTCTGACTTTCATATTAGCGAAGCTAGAGGAAGTAAAGAAATATCTTATGCTGAACACTTATCCCCTACTGGCGACAATATAGCTACAGTTGCTCAATATATTTATCAACAATATCCCAAAATTTTTCAGCAAATTCTCGAAAAAATGAAACAACGAGTTCCGGGTATTTCCTCTGTGGAAGCCAAAGAAACCGAAGACGGTCGCTTGATTTTACGTTTTCAAGATCAGGCCTTTAAAGACCCTTTTATTGATCGCTATGTTTCTGACGGGACTATGAAAATGTTCGCTTATTTAATATTACTATTCGATCCCAATCCTCATCCCCTACTCTGTGTCGAAGAACCAGAAAACCAACTTTATCCTACTTTATTAAAAGAACTAGCCGAAGAATTCGCCCACTATAGCGATCAGGGGGGTCAGGTATTTGTTTCTAGCCACTCCCCCGATTTTATCAATGCGGTTCCACTAGCTAGTATTTTCTGGCTAATTAAATCCCAAGGTATCACCCAAATCCATAGGGCTGCCGATAGCGAAATCCTCAAAAACTTAGTAGCGGAAGGCGATTTACCCGGCTATCTTTGGAATCAAGGCTGGTTTGAAGGAGTAGAACCCTAATGAACTATGATATCGTATTTTTGTTAGAAGAGTCATCTATAAAAAATGTGTTAGAAGAACTTTTGCCTAAACTTATTCCCCCAGAAATAAGCTATATATGTATTAGTCATCAAGGTAAACAAGACCTAGCCAAATCTATTCCTATAAAACTCAAAGCTTTCAATAAATCTAGTCCCAATACCAAATTTATTATTGTCCATGATCAGGACTCCCACGATTGTCAAGAACTCAAAAAGAAACTAGGGCAAATTTGTCAAAATGCCAGTGATGCTCAAGTCTTAATTCGGATTATTTGCCATGAATTAGAATCTTGGTTTCTGGGAGATTTAGCAGCGGTAGCCAAGGCGTATAATTTAAATACTCTCGGCCAAAAACAAAATAAAAGTAAATACAGAGAACCGGACCTGCTTAACTCGGCCAAACAAGAATTAAAAAAGCTAGTGAAAGAGTATTATGCAGGAACCCACTCTAAACAGATTGCCCCCCATCTTTCCCTAACTGAAAATAAATCGCGTAGTTTTCAAACTTTTATCCAAGGTATCAAAAATGTTGTGGAAATGATACAACGCCCCAATCCGAACCAGAACTAAAATAGACCTCGACCTAATATAATTAAAAGCTTGTAAGCTCCTAACTAGGATTGGCTGAAAAAATCTAAAAATCTTGTTGGATAATATCTTGAGGCTTTTTTAAAATCAAAAAGTGCCGGCCCTGGGAGTGAGCGGGGGGAAGATTTAGGCATTTTTGCGCCCAAAAATATTCCCCCCGGCAGAACCGAGGGGAAAGTGGAGAAAAACTGCTAATCTAGCAGTTTAAGGCTAAGTCTTGGGATTCTTTTTTCAAGAGATTAACGAGGGTTTCGTCACCATTCTCTTGAGCGATTTGTAAACGACGTTCCAGACGAAGACGAATATTGTTCAGATGGATGCTAGAAAGGGTTTCCTCTTGGACAACAACAGGGGGTTTGACAACAGGCAACGGACAAGTGCTTGGGATGACTTGTCCGGCAAGATGAGGACGGGTGCTGTAGGCAACTCCACGATACTGACGATGCAGTTTCGGTTCTAATTGGAGCATATGGCGAGGATAATGGTGATTCCAGTCTTGACCTCGGTATTTACCCCCGATATCTCCGGTCTTCATCTCCAAGGGGAGAGAATCCCTTTCGTACTTAACTCCTCGATAGGCTAACGTCATATCACCGACTCCCTGCAATGCTTTAAAGTGACTTTAATCTCTCTTGTCGTCTCTATTTAGGGACAACAAGTTAGAAGATTTTATTTCTTATTCTGTATCTATTTTTACATTTTGTTAGGGAAATTGAAAAAACTTTATAAAAATTTAATATTTTCTAGCTGGCTATAGTATCCTTTTCCGGCTGGGTTTGGTCGCCCACCAAAGGAGCCTCTAGGGGTTTGAGGATTAATTTTGGTTGCTCGTCCTCATTGATGAGACGAATTTGAATTTGCGGGCCGGAGGCGGCTAAACGAACCACCATACCATCAACGACGACGGTTTTCTCGACCGGTTTGCCATTGAGAAACGTCCCATTTGCCCCTAAATTTTCCAATTCCCAATCATCGTGGTCATTATTATGGCGGATTTCTAAGTGCCGCCTCGAAACCACAGCACTATAGAGAACTACATGATTATCCAGCGCCCTGCCGATGAGAATGGTTGATTGATCATTGTCAAACTGCCAATGTTGTAGGGGCGTGGCCTGACTGGGGTGTAAAAGAGTTAAAGTGATCACGGTGACTATTGGCGGCAAGATAGAGGCGGTGGACAGGGTAAATTTTATTTGTTGTCAAGATTCGTCCTGGCCATTAAGTCTTCAGTCCTAGCAATGAATATCTCTAGTTAATTGACTCAGCCTTTTCTTTCCATTGTCTCATACTTTCCTCTTCCCTCGGAACCGACCTCCCCCAGAAAATCTAGCCGCTTCGCCCTAGTATTAATAAAACTGATGGGGTATGATTTCCACATTTTGAGCAATTTTTAACCTCTTCAGGGATAAGATAGTGCTGGTGTCACCTAAACATTGATCTATGAGCGGCTTTATTATCAAAATAATCTTGATATCGGCTTTGATTTCCCTGGGAATTAAATATCTTGCCCCTTTATTATCGATCGCTCCCAGTCCTCTTAACACTTTAATTCTGGTTTTTACTCCTTTTCTGCTCACGGTTTTTGCCCTCTGGAGACGGACAATAACTGATTAGGAATTTTTCTCCTTACTCATCTTGACATCCTCGCCGCCGTAAACGGACGGTGATTCCCAAACCTCACGATTTAGGTTTCTGCTTCTTTCCCTTGCGGGGTTCCGCACCTGCCGCCCCAGATTTACTCTGTTCTGGTCTTATGGTCGCTCTACAGACTGACACCGCAAGCCCTGCGGCCAAAATGTTTTTACTGGCGTTAATATCTCGGTCATGGTGAGTCCCACAGTCTGGACAGTCCCATTCTCGAATATTTAACGGCATTTTCAAGGGCAATATGCCCACAATTACTACATCTTTTAGAACTAGGAAACCATCTATCTATTTCGATGTAATTTCTGCCGTACCAACGGCATTTATAGGCTAATTGTCGAG
>NZ_JAPZQJ010000457.1:0-3030 GCF_027530405.1 Microcystis sp. LE19-41.2A
GCTCCAGCTACATCAAATGTTCCCAAAAAATATAGAAGAGTTAATGCAAATTAGCCGCTATCGGTTGAAGGATTACATCAAAGGACAAAGAGCGATATCGCTTGCCCTATCTACCTTCTAGCTCGCTTGTCCCCCTCTCAGGTAATATATAGAGGTAAATTATGGATAATAAAACCCTGTACGAAGAAGACTTTTATCTCTGGATTAGAACTACTATTAATCAACTGCAAGCGAGACAGTTTGAGCGGGTAGATTTAGAGAATTTACTAGAGGAGTTAGCAAGTATGGGAAGGAGTGAAAAGCGCACAATTAAAAGTCTGTTAACCCGATTATTAGAACATTTACTTAAGCTCAAATATTGGGCGGCAGAAAGAGAGAGAAACGCAGGTCACTGGAAGGGAGAGATTAGAACTTTTCGTCTCGATATATTAGATGAACTTAAAGATAGTCCTAGTCTGAAACCTTATCTTTTGGAAATTTTTGATGAATGTTATCTTTCAGCCAGAAAAAATGCCAGTGACCGCTCTCAATTACCCCTCGATACTTTCCCCGTTATTCCCATTGGTTCCCTTGAACAAATTCTCGATGAAGATTGGTTTCCTGCGGGCGATAATCTGGAAATATAGCCATCAGTTAGACTGCTCCATACTGCTCTAACAAAAAACAACTATCTCCCGATAGCGATCGCTAAAGGTCGAATAATTATAAATTTTTTTCAAGGGGTGCGGTCAGATCGAAGAATCATTGCTAGAATGAGCCTAATTGTCAGAAATTTAGTTAAACAAGGTTTTTGGCAATATGCTAATCTGGCTAACACGCTTTTGGGGGTGATATGGGGAAAAGTTCTGGCGATTGCGCCTAAATAGAGTGTTATACAGAAAGTTTCCGCATAATATGTAGTTAGGCAGACGCAATCCAATGTGTATCTTTTCTCACGACGTTCAACAGGTGTCCAACACGAAGATCTACGCTCGCCTGAATGGCGACCGTCAGCACTTAGTGTATGAGATGCGCCTAACGTCGGAATCCGACGTGGCGATGATCCTCCCGTTGCCAACTCAATTGCCGAGTACGGACCAAGTAAGTTTCGTAAACCTTTCTGGTTACGACGGCTTTTTTCGCGACATGGATCGATGCTTCCCGCAGCCGCTGGAAATGCGTAGCAAAGGCGTCGCTGTCGCGAGAGCGAGTCCTAGAAATCTCATGGTTCATCGAGTTGGCGCGTTTGACGCTTCGTTCGTACCCGCACTCGCGGATTTTCACAGACTTGATCTTCGATTTCGCCTTCCAGAGGATGTTTGGAAACAGCTGCCGCTTTACAGTGACTTTGGTTTTGCCGTCTTTCAGCTTCGATCTGGAGACATGCGGATCCATCCCATGGCATTGTCGTTTAGGACGCGGAATTCAACGGCCCTTTTCTTCCCGACTGCCCACGTCCATGATGGAAGCGTTCATCCCGTGGCGCAATTCGATCACTCCCTTTACGCACAGGCGGAGCGTCCCAATAACGTCGGAATCCGACGTGGCGATGATCCTCCCGTTGCCAACTCAATTGCCGAGTACGGACCTAGTAAGTTTCGTAAACCTTTCTGGTTACGACGGCTTTTTTCACGACATGGATCGATTTCTGAATGGGTGCACGGGTCAGTCCTGCCTTGCGACGTTATGAACTTCGGCAACTCTATCATGTCAGATAAGACGAAGGGTCTCGTTGATCCACTGACGCCTGTTGCCCGCTGCAAGTTGGCTGGCCCATTGCCAAACCGGGATACCTGGCTACCTGTGTAACCGCTGGCTAACCAACCGATCGTTGCAGCTGCCGATGCCGCGAGCGTCACTTTGCTCCTAGACATGGCAGTGCGATGCCGAAGGCACTGCGTAGCAGTACGCAATCGCCGTAGGGTGCGTTCCCTAATGTGGCTCCTACTGCTCCAGCGATCGATTTTGGGGAACGCACCATGCACATTAATTGAAGCTGTGGTCTAAATTTGATCGCCGATCTTGTAGTACGGGGCCTGGTGATGCTCACACAAATGATACTGAATTGCCAGATATTGGAGTTCACTACTGGCTAGATGCAGGAACGAGGCTGAAATACATTTTGAAAGTCTGGGTTGAGGATTAAAGAGCTTGCGAATTAGTAGTCAGGGTGGGCGTTTGCTCACCTTGCTTTTTCATGCGGTAATATGGAATGAGATGGTGAAACACTGAGACTATAGCTATGACGCTCGCATCAAATAAACAAACCGCTATCATTCGTACAGAGCGAGGACTGACAATCGCAGGAACCCGCATCACCCTCTATGATGTAATGGATTATGTGACTGCTCAATATCCACCTAAGTTCATTCAGGGATTATTTGATCTGACGGAAGAGCAAATTAACGCTGCCCTGGCTTATATTGAGGCTCATCGTGCGGATGTGGAAGCTGAGTACCAGCAAGTTCTCAAAGAAGCTGAAGAACTCCGACAATATTATGAAGAGCAAAATCGTGAGCGAGTTGCCCGTATTGCTGCGCAACCACCTAAGCCAGGCTCCGAGGCTGCTTGGGAAAAGCTTCGAGTGGCTAAGGCAAAGCGTGAGTCGAAAGTATGATTTTTTTGATTGATCACAATCTCAAAGGTCATGCCTTGGTTTTCTTTGGTGCGATCGCAACTCAGGGCTGGCTTGATATCGTCCCGATGCAGTTCGTCACCTTTGCAGAGATGGATTTGTCGATCAACAGTGATGACAGGACGGTTTGGCGACTTGCTCAAGAGAATCAGATGATTTTGCTTACCGCTAATCACAGTATGGAAGGGAAAGATTCCCTAGAGCAGGTTCTGCGTGAAGAAAATACCTCAGAGTCATTGCCTGTGATCACCGTTAGCAATGCTGATCGGCTTTTGATTGACATCCTCGCCGCCCTAAAAGTGCGGCGATTCCTAAACCTCACGATTTAAGTTTCTGCTTCCACCACCGTCGCATACCACAGTTAAAAAACCATGTACTGTCTTACACAGAGTCCACAGACTTTCGCCCCATTTCAG
>NZ_JAPZQJ010000500.1:0-16092 GCF_027530405.1 Microcystis sp. LE19-41.2A
TTTCTCGGTTGGTGAGAGAGAGTCTATCTTTCTCTAAAAAAATGGAGAATCACGTTGGGGAGCCCTTTGGTATTTTATCCATGACTACAATGCACACCTGGCAAAGGATTAAGCCGCCATCACTACTACCGAATCACCACCAAAAATTTTAGCTTCGAGCAATTTTCTGGAAATGTCAAAAATATACTTTTTGACATTTGAAGTTTTGATATGGTAAAGTAAGGGAGCATCTCACATTTGCATTAAGCATAAATGCTTAATGAGGTAAATAAAAAAGTTAAAAAATAGAATCATGGGTGCAGGGCTAATAAATATGTGCAAAATAGCCGAAAAAGTTTCATCGATTACAGGCATCGATATATTGACAGATGTATCTAAGAGTAAAATCAGCACAGGAACAGCGTTATTATGAAGGTCACATTTTTAAGCCCAAAAAAAAGAGAAATATTAGTCATTTTACTAGCTTTTATTTTTGTGCTAAGCATTTACCTAATTGGCATAAGACAAAGCTCTAAAAGTACAGCTCATGAGAGACAAAACCAAACTCTGGAAATTTCCCGACAAATTTATGAAAATGGATTACTTTCTTTTTGGCAGCCGAAAGCTAATTTTGCCAATATTTACGCCCCACAGTATCCTCCATCACAATCCTATACCGTGATTCGTTTTGAATTTCCTTTCCATGGAGTATTGGGGTATTTATTTTCAAAAATTTTTGGATTTCACGGTTGGATTTATACAACTATATCCTTGCTTTTTTCTTTAATAACTATCGTATTTTCTTTGCTTTTCTTTCGTCTATTTAATGGATTTTATGCATCATCTTTTGGTTTATTGCTTTTAGTTTTATCCCCATTATTTTTACACTTTGGTCAGGTGGCCATGCCCGATATTGTAGCTTTAACCGGTCTAGTGACTAGCTTATACTTTGCTGGTTATACGGCCAATCGTGCTTCAACAATAGCTAATGACAGATGGACTTGGATTGGATTTTTGACATCAGCTATACTTTTCGCTGTTATCGGTGTGCTGGGGAAACCCAACCTAATCCCCTATGGATTACCTGTAGCTTTGCTGGCCATTAAGTCTTTCCGGCAAAGAAAAACAAAATTTATAGCGTTTTGCCTATATTGGTTAATCGCGGTTATGGCCTTGGCCTTGTGGAACTTACTTATTTACTTAGACCCACCTGGTAGCTGGAATATTTTGAAGGCATCTGCCGCTCAAGCACCATTGCTAAATTTGTTGCTGAGTCCAAGTTTTTACATTAAAACTATAAGTTGGGCTACTCTTTTTGGCCTTGGTATTCCTGGAATAGTTTTCCTGTTTCCAGCTATTCCAGTAGTTTTCAGAGAGCGACGCTATCGCCTCTGGGTTCCGTCGGCTTTATTCAGTATAGGATTCGTTTATTTAAGTCAAAGAACTTATATGATTAGGGAGCCACAATATACACTTATTGTTTTATTTTGGCTCATCTTTATTGCTGTTATTGGAATTAATGAGTTGACTATAAAAGGCTCAAAAATTTTATCTTCAAAAATTTTTCTAGTAGTTTTCATGATTCACCTGCTCATGGTAACTTGGGGAACCTTATATTTAAAGGCGGATAAACTTCCCAACTCCGGTTCTCTTGTATCTATTGGTAATTTAATACCTCTACAGGCAAAAATAGTACAAATATCTCCATCCTATGGAGCAACTCCAACTTATTTTTTGAATCGTCAAACGGCTTTGTTTATGTCTAATGATAAAGAACCTATCCTAGAACTCAAGGATTACCAAGCTTTAGGTTATAACTATTTAATGTTTTTTGACTATTCTCTAAGTGCTAATTCATTTTCAGATATCGTTCAACAAAAACGGATTACTGTTGTAGCAAAATCCCTGGCTCCTCAAATTTATAATTATGCACAAAAACATTTTGATAAAGTCTTTGAATTAGATGGGGTTACTCTGTTTAAGATGGTAGATAACAATGAATCTCTATAACCCGCTGCTTGAAGAAATTATTTATGCTTTTCAATATCCTAAAATTTTATCTCTGTTGAGTGAAATTACCGGAATACCTCAATTATTACCTGATGAATATTTGTATGCTGGTGGAATTAGCTTGATGGATCGAGGGTGCTTCCTTAATCCTCACATAGATAATTCCCATGATAAAGACAGAAAGAATTACAGAGTTCTCAATTTACTGTATTATGTAACACCAGATTGGCAAGAGGGTTATGGAGGCAATTTAGAACTGTGGGATAATGGATTAAAATCTCCTCAGAGGACAATTTGGAGCAAATTTAACAGGCTAGTAATTATGAAGACGGACAAAAGTTCATATCATTCTGTTAATCCGGTTATATATAATGGTTCGAGATGTTGTGTATCCAACTATTATTTCTCTCCCGTATCACCCGAAAGTGAAGATTATTTTCATGTCACCTCTTTTCGAGGGCGACCCGAACAAAAACTTCGAGACTTGTGGCTACAAGCTGACATAGCTATCCGTAATAATATCCGCAAGGTTTTTCCCCAAGGAATTGTTAAACCTTGGCACAGGTACAAGAAGTAAATATATTATCCCTAATGTTTAACTTTATTGGTTCTTCCGAACCTGGGGGGAAAGATGTAAAAAATAAAATCCCTGAAGTGTTTGCTGGACAAAGGATTGAGACATCTAAAGGATCATTTGAGCAACTTTTGCTATGATCTAGTCATAAAGAAACTTTCAGCAATCTCCTTCATGGTAAGTTCGGTAAAACCACTGTATTCCTCCAGAATTATGCAACTTACGGCCTCCCTTGTCCTTTACAAAAATGACCCAGAGATAGTTACTCAAGCAATTAAATCTCTGTTCAGCACACCAATAGAAATTAATTTATCAGTAGTAGATAATTCTCCCACTGATGAACTAAAAAAAATATTCGATAATTTTCAGGAATACGATATAGATTATTACTTCAATAATGGTAATAACGTTGGTTTTGGTCAAGGACATAACCTAGCTATTACTAGGGCTAAAAATTATGATTATCATTTAGTTATCAATCCAGATGTTTATTTTGATAATAATGTAATCACTGAACTTATTCACTACCTCGATAAACATCAAGAGGTGGGATTGATTACTCCAAAAATATCTTACCCTAATGGGGACATCCAATACCTTTGTAAGCGTCAACCCACAGTTTTGACCTTATTTATTAGACGTTTTATACCAAACAAAATGCAATTTCTTTTCAAAAAGAGATTGGACTGGTATGAAATGAGAGATATTAGCTATAACCAGATAATAGAAGTACCGATTATTAGTGGATGTTTTATGCTATTTAACAGAAAATATTTAGATGATATTGGCTATTTTGATAAAAATATGTTTATGTATTTTGAAGATTATGATTTAACCCTTAGAATGTCTAAAAAATATAAAACCATACTTTATCCCCATGTGAATATTTATCATCATTGGGCAAGAGGAGCGCACAACTCTACTAAACTGGCTATAGTTTTTGCTCAATCGGCTGTGTATTTTTTTAATAAACATGGTTGGAGACTTTACTAAACTTAATTGAATAATTAATAATGAAAAACGTTTTAGTTACAGGTTCTACCGGCTTTATTGGCAGCCACTTACTGCCAACTTTACACCAACATAACTACCAAATAACAGCTGCAATTCGCCAGAAATTTGAGTTTCCTGCATCCCTGTCAATTAAGGCTATTCAGGTGGGTGAAATTAATGATATAACCGATTGGCAAGAAGCATTGCTAGGCATTGATACCGTTATTCATCTAGCAGGACGCGCTCATATCCTTCATGAGACTATATCCAATCCAGAAGCAGCATTTATAAAAGTTAACACTAAGGGGACTATTAACCTAGTTAAGCAGTCGCTAAAAGCGGGAGTTAAGCACTTTATTTTTGTCAGTTCTATTCATGCTATGGCTGCCGAAAGTGATAATATTCTTAACGAAAATTCTCCCTGTCATCCTGATAGTCCCTATGGTCGTAGTAAACTACAAGCGGAACAAGCTTTAATTAACCTTGCCAAAGATAGTGACATGACTTGGACAATCCTTCGTCCTACTCTAGTTTACGGACTAGGCAATCGCGCTAATATGGAGCGCTTGATGAAACTAATTAAACGGGGATTACCTTTACCTTTTGGTGCGATCAAAAATCGTCGTAGTTTTGTCTTTGTGGGTAACTTAGTTGATGCCATTATTACCTGTTTAGATCATCCTAATGCGGTTAATCAAATCTTTTTAATTAGCGATAACCAAAATGTTTCTACTCCCCAATTAATTCGTCTCATTGCTCAACGAATTCAACAACCCTGTCAATTGCTGCCCGTCCCCACTACCCTACTTAGATTCTTAGGTTATCTGGGTGATACCATAGAATCCATAACAGGGAAAAATCTCCCTTTTAACAGCTATAATATCGATCGCTTGCTTGGTTCTCTTGCCGTTGACTCTAGCTATATTCAAAAAACCCTAGATTGGCAACCTCCCTTTACTTTAGAGCAAGGATTAGCTCGAACCATTCAGCCAGAAAATTAGTGATCAGCTTGTCAAAAAGACTTCATAATTCAAGTTCCGCTTTGACAAAATCGGCAGTTTTATAGAGAGAAAACCCCACTTTAGCGGCTATCATCTGCATAGCGCGGTTATCCCTTAAAATTTCCCCTTCAATTCCCTCTAATCCTTCCTTTTTGCCAATAGTGACTAAACGCTGTAGTAACTCTGTACCAATTCCTTGACCTTGATAGTCATCCCTAACTAATAGGTCAAATTCCGCCACATTAACGCCGTGCAGTTTATTTAAGCGTCCTATAGCGATAATTTCTGGCTCTTCCGTCTGATCGTTATTAATCTCTACCACTAAGCTCATTACTCGATCGTAGTCGATAAAACAAATGCGCGTAAGACGATCATAAGCGGTTTGGCGATCAAGATTGACAAGATGAAAATAACGATAATAAATAGTTTCTTCCGAGAGATAATGGTGAAATTGTCGCACTAAAGGCTCATCTGCTGCCTGAATTGGACGAATTAGCACTTTTAAGCCTCTTTTCGTCGTCCAAGGTTCTATATAATGTTCGGGATAGGGACGAATCGCCGGATGAGATAACTTTTCTGGGGGTGTAGTTGGAGGATGAAGAAGGATAGAAGCGGAAAGGGCGATTAATTGCTCTGAATCGGCAAAAAAGGGATTAATATCGATAGTTTTAATGCGAGGTTGTTCACTGACCAGGTGACTAAATTTAACGATTATTTGCTCTAAATTCGCTAAATTAAGCGATTTAATCCCATTTAGTCCCTGAAAAGCCCGATAAATCTTGGTTTTTTCTAAAAGTCGGCGCGCGAGATTAGTATTTAAAGGAGGTAGAGCGGTGGCGTAATCTTGAAAAATATCGACTAAACGGCCACCAGTACCAAAAATTATCACCGGTCCGCACTGATCATCGTAATTAGAGCCGATAATTAACTCATATCCTCGATCGATTTCTAACATCGGTTGAATAATCACTCCGAGAAAATGCTCCCCACCCACTTGTGCGCTAATATTAGCTTCGATCGCCTGATATGCTTGTACCACTGCCCTAGGGGAAAAAAGCGGCAATTGTACCCCACCCACCGCGCTTTTATGGATAATCGTCCTCGAATGCAGTTTCATCACCACGGGATAACCGAGAGATTCAGCGAGATTAACTGCTTCTGCGGCACTTTCAGCAATTTTAGTGACAATAACAGGGATTCCATAAGCTTTGAGTATATCTAAAGACTCTGGCTCACTGAGAATTGTTCTATCCCCTGCTTGCTCGATAATCTGGCTAACTAAAACTCGATCGGAGCCATTTTCCTGAGAATTGGTTAAAATTGGCGTTTGATAAAGACCGCGCAGATTCTCCTCATATTTCCAGAGCAAATTAAACACCCGGGCCGCCGAATCGGGATAGCGATAGGTGGGGATACCCTGCTGATTTAATAACGCTACTCCCTCTGCAATGCCCTCTCCCCCCATCAAACTTGCTAAAATGGGTTTTTTGCTATTTTGAGCGATTGAAGCGATTCTATGAGCAATTTCTCGCAGATCAGTGTTAAAGCGAGGCGAGAGAATCATCAACACCGCGTCGGTATGTGCATCCGCTAAAGCGATCTCTAGGGCGCGAGCGTAGCTATCGGGATCGCTGCTGCGACGCAGATCGATAGGATTTTGGGGGACAATATCCGCGGGAACAAGAGGAGCTAGTTTTTCGATCGTTGCGGGGGTAAGGGTTGCCAGTTGTCCATCTTCCGCCAGTAAAGCCGAGGCCGCTAAAAGAGCGGGAGCCACACCATTGCTGATGATTGTCAAGCGTTTTCCCCGGGGAAATCGGGGAATTTTCGCTAAAACTTGCGTGATATTCAAGAGATCGGCCAGTCTTTGTACTTCCACGATGCCACAACGAGCAAAGGCAGCGGAGAGAGTTAGCTGATCGCTGGTCAATTTGCCAGCATGGGAAAGAGAAGTGGGGTCAAAGTCGGTACTGTGGCGACTAATGGCGATAATTGGTTTATTTAGGGCAACTTCTCGGGCCGAGGACAGAAAAGAGCGGGCATTATTCAGGGATTCCAGGTAGATAACGATGCTTTTGGTTTGGGGATCGTCTCCCAAATAATAGAGTAATTCGCCCCAATCCACATCTAAAAGGACTCCGAGGGAGATAAAGTGACTAAAACCGACATTTTCGCTTAAACTCCAATCAAGCATGGCAGCAGCGATCGCCCCACTTTGACTAATCAGGGCAATTGAACCAGTTTTCGGCAGGATGGGGGAAAAGGTGGCGTTAAGATTTTGGCTTATATTGCAGATTCCTGAGCTATGGGGACCGATGATGCGTAATTTTTGACCAGCGATCGCTTTAATTTCCCTAAGTAAATTTTCCCCCATCTGTCCAGTTTCCCGAAAACCCGTGGAGAGAATCAGGGCGCATTTAACCTGTTTTTCGACAGATTGGGCGATAATAGCGGGAATTTCGGGAGCGGGGGCGGTGATAATTACCAGATCGATCGCCGCCTGGATATCTGGTAAACTGCTATAGCTGGGAAGATCGAGCCAGTTTTCGGGGTGAGGATTAACTAGATAAAGACGGTGCTGACCGGGATTATGATGGAGATTATTTAAAAGAGTGCGATCGAGTTGGGGATTTTGGCGATTAAATCCCACCACAGCGATGTTTTTTGGCTCAAAAAAGGCTCTTATGGTTTGATGTTCGCCACCACGAGGCTCTAAGATGGAATTTAACATAAGTAAGCTAGGAGGCATTTAAACTGGGTATTGTTAAGTGAGCTAAAAAAGCAGCTAACCCCTACTGTTCCAGTGTTCCGGTGTTCCAGCTTTCCCTGATCGATCTAAACCAATTTTAGCTGTTTAATCAGGGTTTGATCGGTGTAATTAATTTTGTCTAGGTAGGGTTGGCTGAATAAATCTAAAAACTTGGTTGGATAAGGTTTTCAGACTTTTTTTCCCTCAAAAAGTGCCGACCATTGGAGTGATGGGGGGAAAATTTTAGGGACTTTTTCCCTGAAAATTAGGTAATTGACCTCCTCAAAATCGGTAAAACCCTACACCCCACACCCCACACCCTGCCACCAGGAAAAACTTTTTCACCAAACCCTAGGCAGCGATCGGCAATAAAACAGCCCTAGCCGATGAACATTTTCCCCAAGAGATCTAGTAAACTAACTGATGCTGTAAATATTTAGAGACAGACGATGGAACTGGAATATCCCGAGGATTTGAGATACCTAGAAACCCACGAATACGTCAGACTCGAAGGTGAAATCGCTACCTTGGGAATTAGTGCTTTTGCCGTCGATCAATTGGGTGATATCGTGTTTCTAGAATTGCCCGAATTGGGAGAGGCGCTGGAAGTAGGTAGTAGTTTCGGCACGATCGAATCGGTAAAAGCGGTAGAAGATCTTTATCCTCCCGTCTCGGGAACCGTAGTTGATCGCAATCAAGCGATGATTGACTCCCCCGAATTAATTGCCGATGATCCCCACGGGGAGGGTTGGTTATTAAAAGTGCGGGTAGAAAATCCCGATACTGCCTTGGCTGATACCCTCTCCGCTAGTGAATACCGCGCCCAAGTAGCAGGGGAAAGTTAACTAATATTAACAACACGCAGCCAGACCCTCACACTATCATAGGCATAGAAAGAATTGAAAATCCAGGAAGCGATCGAGTCTTCCTGATTTTTGTCTCTAAATCGTGCTGAGACGAAATTCTTGCCCGAATCGAGTCAGGTTTCACTATTTACCCAATCTATGCTAAATCCTAATCTCGCGGCGATCGAACTTTCCAAAGAGGAGGTTCAACGCTACTCTCGACACATTATTCTGCCCGAAGTGGGCTTAGAAGGTCAAAAAAAACTAAAAGCCGCCAGTGTTCTCTGCATCGGCACCGGGGGACTCGGTTCCCCGCTTTTACTCTATCTAGCGGCGGCTGGCATCGGTAGAATCGGTATTGTTGACTTCGATATCGTCGATAGTTCCAATCTGCAACGTCAAATTATTCACGGCACTTCTTGGGTAGGTAAACCGAAAATTGTTTCCGCTAAGGACAGAATTCTAGAAATTAACCCCTATTGTCAGGTGGATTTGTACGAAACCCGCATAAGTTCCGAAAATGCCCTTGACATTTTAGCCCCCTATGATGTAGTCATCGACGGGACGGATAATTTCCCCACCCGTTATCTGACTAATGATGCTTGTGTTCTTCTCGACAAACCCAACGTCTATGGCTCAATTTTCCGCTTTGAAGGACAAGCAACCGTTTTTAACTACCAAGGCGGTCCCAACTACCGCGATCTCTATCCCGAACCGCCACCACCGGGGATGGTTCCCTCCTGTGCGGAAGGCGGTGTTTTAGGAGTTTTACCCGGAGTAATCGGCACAATTCAAGCCACAGAAGCCATTAAAATTATCCTCGGCGCACCGGATACCCTTAGTGGTCGTTTACTGCTTTACAATGCTTGGGAAATGAAATTCCGTGAGTTAAAATTGCGCCCGAATCCCATCCGTCCCGTCATTGAAAAATTAATTGATTACGAACAATTCTGCGGTATCCCGCAAGCGAAAGCACAAGAAGCGGCAGAACAGCAAAAAATGACAGAAATGACCGTAGTAGAGTTAAAAGCACTAATTGACAGCAATGCCAATGATTACATTCTCATCGATGTGCGTAATCCCAACGAGTACCAAATCGCTAATATCCCCAACTCGGTGCTAATTCCCCTACCCGATATCGAAAATGGTGCGGCAATTCCCAAAATTAAGGAATTAGTCAACGGTTATCGTCTTATCGCCCATTGTAAGATGGGGGGACGTTCCGCTAAAGCCCTCGCTATCCTCAAAGACGCAGGTATCGAAGGAATTAACGTCAAAGGTGGCATCAGCGCCTGGAGTCGCGAAGTCGATTCCACTGTACCAGAATACTAAATTTTGGCCCTTGGGTTTTGGGGTGTTAGGGTGTTAGGGTTTTGGGATATTAGTTGAATTTCCCCATTCCCTATCCCCCCATCTCCCTAGGGTTGATTCAAGGTAGGGTTGATTCATGAATCAACCCTACCCCATTCCCCATCCCCCCATCTCCCCTTCTCTGTGTTTCCTGTTCTCTCTGAATCTGTTAAGATCAAGGCCAGTTAGCCTTAAAATCCTCGGTGTGAGCGAACGATGAAAAACCATATTAAAAAAATTGCTAGTTGGAGCGCAATCGCTACTATTTCCCTTGGCTTAGTAGAAATGAACCGAGCAGCGATCGCATTTGGCAACAATAATCAATTCAGTGCCTGTATCAGTCAGATTGTCGGCACGGGAGTCAGTCCCGAAGATGCCGCCACCGCTTGTTCAGAAGCATTAATTCCTAAAGAATTATCCCGGTGTGTGGTGATGATTAAATCCAAAACCCCGATCGATGGTAATCTGGCCCTGCAAGCTTGTTTTCAAGTGCGTCGTCCTATTGACCTAGGTAATTGTGTAGTCGATATCCATCGCGCTGCCCCCTTATTTGCCACTAATTCCCTCAAACAAACCGAAACAGCCAAGGAACCTGATAAATTAGGGATTTCTAAACAGGTTTTAGATTCCTGTCGTCAAAGTTTATTACCCGGGCGCTTTTCCCAATGCGTTATCGCTGTCAGTCGTGATGTGGACAAAAATAATCCCTCCCAAGCTTTACAAACCTGTTTAAGTGCCGAGGATTTCCCCAGGGATCTATTCCCCAGTTATCCCCAAAATCAAGACCAGAGACCTTAATCAAGATTATTTGGCTCTCTTATTTTGGGAATATACGGAAGAACCAGAAAACGTTAAAGATTGAACCATCAATCAGACGAGTTCGGCGGCTTAGGAAAGGTACACTTAACCGTAATATTTAAATTACTTTTAGCGGTTCCTTTGGTAATATAAGGGATTCCTACCTCACCGCCGATTTCCACACCAAATTGTAAAGTGACTTCCTCAATGTTGGCAATGGCTAAATTGCGAAAAGCGTTTAAGGTATAAGTAGTGTAGGTACGAATTGTATCTTCAATTGTCTGAAAATTCTGTAAAATTTGCTGTTTATCTGGTACATTAATTACCCCTTTAGCAACTCTTCCCTCCGTTTTTAATGTCTCGGTCGGAATTTCCAGGTCATCGGTGGACTCTATATAAATTAGAGTGTTTTCGTCAATTTGGATCGGAGTTAGTCGAGTCATAAATAATGCAAAAATTGAAAATTAACTTTTTTCTTAACTATTTCTTGGCTCTCCCGTACTTGTGATGATAAGAAAAGGGGCTCTTCTGGTTTCTGTGTGGAAACGGGGTCTATACTGATAGAATATCAGCAAAATAGTCCTAAAAGTCTTGCCCAGTAAGCATTTCACGATTCCATAAGCAAAAATTATCACACAAAGTCGAGAAGAGCCGAAAAGGTCATCTAAGGGAGGGCCTATGCTTTCCTTGCAGTTTATCAAAAAACAACCTAACATAAAAAACATTTCCATCCCTTGCTGACTGTCTATGGCTCGCTACGCCCTCGTCATCGGCATTAACGATTACGATTTCCTGCCATCTTTGAGCAAACCCGCCCAAGATGCAGAAGCTGTTGCTCAATTCTTGGAGAATACCAAGACATTTGAGAATGTAGAACGCCTACCCAATCGCTGGATTGCCGCAGAAAAACGCTACGAAGTTGTTCCAGGAAAGGTGACGGGGAATGAAGTCTTGCAAGCCTTACAGCAAATCTTATCGGGAGAGCAGACCAAAAATCAAGAAGTCTTGATCTACTTTTCAGGACACGGGTTTCGCCTGATCAATCGCATCGGTGACGGGGAAGCCTATCTCGCCACCTCCGATAGCCAACCCGACGGCAAAAATGCCATTTCTTTAGACCGAGAACTCAATCCTTTATTACGGCGTTCTAGTTTGAGTAATCTGGTGGTAATGCTAGACTGTTGCCATGCGGGGGCGTTATTGCCCGAAAATCGGGGACTAGATCGCATTTTGCTAGAACCTAGCCTCTCAGCGTTTAAGGAGAAGCAAGATTACTACCTAATCGCCGCCTGTCGGTCAGAACAGGTAGCGTGGGAAGATGAGGAATACAGTTTGTTCACCGCCGCTTTACTGAAGGGATTGTCGCAAAAACAGGCTGACCCAGAAACGGGAGAAATTAGTGCCGATCGCCTGTTTGATTTCGTTTCGCGGGAATTGCGCGGGAAGGGTCAAGAACCGATTCGCATGGGAGTTGGGCGATCGCTAATTCTGGTCAACTATGGGGCGCAACCTCAAGTTAAAGAAGTGAACCCGTTACTAGATGAGAAGGGAGAATTGCGCTGTCCCTATCAAGGATTGCTGGCGTTTACTAAGAAGGAACGCCCATTTTTCTTCGGACGCAAGCGAGTGGTGGACGACATCAAATCTAAGCTGGATCGGCTAAATTTTGTCCCTCTGATTGGTGCTTCTGGAAGTGGTAAATCTTCGGTAGTTCTGGCGGGATTGATACCCTGGTTGGAAGAATTAGGATGGCAAATTCTCGAACCGATCAAGCCTGGATTTAAGCCGTTAACAATGTTGGAAAGCTTGCTGTTACCCTATTTTCGAGATGATCAACAATTGCTGGATGAATGTATCAATAATCAAGACAGCGAAGGCTTAAACCCGCTATTAGAGCTTTTTCCCCGCGAACACAAATTCTTGCTGGTGGTAGATCAATTTGAGGAATTATTCACTTTTGCTCTAGCGGAACAGCGCGATCGCTTTATTGAATTGATTACTCAAGTTGCCACAATTCCTGACTCTCCCCTGGCAGTTGTCGCTACCATGAGGGCGGATTTTATTGAACCCTGTTTGCGTTACGATGGGCTGCGACAACTGATTCAAAATAACGCCGAATACCTGCCAGATCTAAGGGGATTAGATTTGCTAGAAGCTATCACCGAACCAGCCAAACTGCAAGGCTATGAAGTTACTAATGATTTACTCAATAACATCCTTGAAGATATTCAACAAGAACCAGGATTTTTACCATTATTAGAGTTTGCTTTAACCCAGCTTTGGCAGAAACGAGATGAGGCAGAACATCGGCTGACTTTAGATACTTATGAGGCGATAGGTGGGATAGTAGGAGCGTTAAATTGTCAAGCTGATAAAGTCTATCAATATAGGGATTATGAAGAAGAAAAACCTGTAAAAGAGCGAACGGAAGCAGAGAAAACTTTAATCAAGCGAATTTTCTTGAATCTTCTGCAAATAGGAGATGGGGAAAAAGATACCAGATTGCGTCAATCAAAAGCCTTTATCTTGTCTTTAGCCGGAGATAATCAAGAAGGACAAAAAGTTTTAACAGAACTAATTGAAGGAAAACAAGGATTAGTAAAAGGTCGCCTTTTAGTAACGGGAAAAACTGAACGAGAAGAAGAAGCTTGGGTAGATTTAGCCCATGAAGCTTTAATTGAAAAGTGGGACAACCTGAATCTGTGGCGAACCGAAACTCGCCAGGGTAGAGAATTAGCGAAACAGGTGGATAAAGATGCCCAAAATTGGCAGAAAAATAACAAATCTCAGGATTATTTGTGGTCGGGTGACAAGTTAGCAGACGCGGAGAAAGTTCTGCAACAATATAAAGACACAGTGGAAACTACGGACTTGGCTCAAGAGTTTCTCCAAGCTAGTAGCCAGGAGGAGTTACGTTCTTACCTGAGAAGTCCAGATATTGATAATTTAGAGCGAGAGACATTAGAAAAAGAGGCAGTCCGTAAATTATTCCTCAATCAAGAAAGGCTATGGCAATTACTCACAGATGAGAAGGAAAAAGCACAGATAAGGCTGTCAGCTTCCTGGTTACTGAAGCAGTGGGGACAGGAGGTTCCTATCTGGACAGCAGAAGTTGATAAGCAAGGAAATATTGTCCTCTCAATCATCGCAGAAAACGACCTACCAAGCACAGTAATCGAACAGTTAGAAGGTGAAATAAGCCTAGAAATGGTGGAGATTCCTGGTGGTGAGTTTTGGATGGGTTCTTGTGAAGGAGAAGCAGGAGCATATCCAGATGAACTTCCGCAACACAAGGTCAAAATTTCTCCCTTTCTGATGGGCAAATATCTAGTAACGCAGGCGCAGTGGCGAGTAGTGGCTTCTATGCCTAAAATTGAACGGGATCTTAACCCAGAACCTTCCTACTATAAAGGGTATAGCCGCCGACCAGTGGAATGTATTAGTTGGTACGAAGCAGTGGAATTTTGTGAGAGACTATCCCATTGGTCTCAGCAAAAAGGGAAAGGCTATCAATACAGTTTACCCAGTGAAGCGGAGTGGGAATATGCCTGTAGGTCAGTTATCAGTTATCAGTTATCAGTTATCAGTGAAGAATTAAGCCAAAATCCGATTTATCCGCCTTATCATTTTGGGTGGAAAATTGACCCAGCTTTGGCAAATTATGCACAAACTGCTCTTGCAAGGACGACCACCGTAGGCAGGTTTCAAATCGCCAATGCCTTTGGACTTTATGATATGCACGGGAACGTCTTTGAATGGTGTTTAGATGATTGGCATGATCATTATGAAGGCGCACCAATAGATGGTCGGGCGTGGTTGAATGAGAATAATTCTCAATATAAGTTGCTGCGCGGCGGTTCGTGGGTCAGCAACCCAGACTACTGCCGTTGTGCCTTCCGCGACAGGCACCGTCCCGATCTTAGGATCAACTACCTCGGGCTGCGGGTAGTTGCGTCGTCGAGGACTTAGCTTTTCCCTTTTTTCTCTTTCACTTTTACCCTTTATCCTGTATTTTTTTCCCTTTTAAGCGAGCGTAGCGAGCGAAATTTTTTTTTGAAATTTGCTTGTGCCAAGGCTCTGGCTTGGTATATATAGTTGTTTTAAATAAGAATGAGATAAGACTCACCTAGCTCACTATTATTGTCAGTAAGCACTCCCGTAGGGGCGAAGCATTCGGGCAATAACCTATCGCTGAAACCGTAGATTTCTTATCCGAATGCTTCGCCCCTACAACCTCAAATACCAATTTAAATGATGAAAAGCTTATGTCTCAAACTTATTTGAAATGACTATAACATCTAGCCAGCAGACTACCTGAATAATTAGCGAGCAGGATGCTCGCATTCCCTTAAATCTAAGGCACTAAATTAGCTGTTTCAATCCAGTATTATGCTATACTTATTACAGGTATAAACTCGTAAATTGGAGGAAAAAGCCATCAATAATGATACCCACTCCCGAACAGATGCTTACTTGCATTAGAATGTGTCAAACCCTGTCTAACTTCTATACCGATATTCATCTATTTCGGTATGATGAAAATAGTAATGTGAGCATCTTGCTCACTAATGTGGAGTTTGAAGATGAATCATCAACCTGATTTTTACCAAATGTCTCGCCAGTTATAATAAAAATGCCAGCAAAAGATATTTATCATGATACCGTGAGAACTGCCTTAGACAAAGATGGCTGGACAATTACCCATGACCCCCTAATTATTCGCTGGGGAAAAAGAGATTTATATATTGACTTGGGAGCAGAAAAAATTATTGCCGCCGAAAAAGACAATCAAAAAATTGCCATTGAAATTAAAAGTTTTGTTGGCAAATCATCTATCGATGACTTAGAAAAAGCATTAGGACAATATATTTTATACTATGATTTATTGACAAAACTAAAATCTGAAAGAACTTTATATTTAGCAATTCATCAACAAGCTTTTGCCGATATTTTTGAAGATCCTATTGGTCAAGTTTTATTAGACAATAAACGATTAAAATTATTAATTTTTGACGAAATTGAGGAGGTTATTTTAAGATGGATAGTTTAGAAAAAATGAGAAAAATTATTATTGAATCTCTCCGTTATTATGCAAACTTGCGCTATGCTACTGGAGAGGTAAACCGCCTCCTCATTATTGACAAAGACTCTGATAACTATCTAATTCTCTTAGAAGGTTGGGATAACCGAGAAAGAGTACATGGCTGTTTACTGCATTTACAAATTATTAATGGTAAAATCTGGATACAACGAGACGGAACCGAAGACGGTATTGCCACTGATTTATTAGCCGCCGGTATTCCTAAAGAGCAAATTGTCCTTGCCTTTAAACCCGAACATATTCGACCCTATACTGAATTTGCTGTAAAATAAGCTATAGATTGACATCCTCGCCGCCGTAAAACGGACGGCGATTCCCAAACCTCACGATTTAGGTTTCTGCTTCTTTCCCTTGCGGGGTTCCGCACCTGCCTTAACAGATTTACTCTGTTCTGGTCTTATGGTCGCTCTACAGACTGACACCGCAAGCCCTGCGGCCAAAATGTTTTTACTGGCGTTAATATCTCGGTCATGGTGAGTCCCACAGTCTGGACAGTCCCATTCTCGAACATTTAACGGCATTTTATCAGCAATATACCCGCAATTACTACACCTTTTAGAGCTAGGAAACCATCTATCTATTTCGATGTAATTTCTCCCATACCAACGGCATTTATAGGCTAATTGTCGGGTGATTTCTCCCCAGCTTACATCAGATATTGCCTGAGATAATTTCGGGTTTTTGACCATATT
>NZ_JAPZQJ010000048.1:0-3895 GCF_027530405.1 Microcystis sp. LE19-41.2A
CTTGTTCCCCACTTAAGCCCAACTATCGGCACTATTCGTTCATTAAACACTAATTGTCAAGATGCCATGTAATCTTTCCTATCAAAGTAATTTCAGTTCCGGTGCTGATTCGGAGCATCTTTCAATTTGACAACGCCAAAATTTTTGAGACATTTCAATATAAATTTAAAAGGCAACCGCAACAAAAAAGGAAGAAAAACCCTAATAAATATAACCTAGAAGACGCTTTATCTGTGGTTGAAACCTGCGATAAAATATCAATCTAGGGTTTGCGGCAAAAAGTACGGGCGAAGCATTCGGATAGAAAATCTACGGTTTCACCGATAGGTTATTGCCCGAATGCTTCGCCCCTACAGGACGCGGGCCGATGAAAACCCAAGGTTTTGAAGCACGATTCTCTCAAAATCTTGCACCTGTACTGATTATTTATTCTCCCTTTTGCCTCTCCCAATATGTAGCCTATACTCAACGGATTTAGTATTAATCTTCTCTCACCGGTGGCTTAACTAAAGGGGAAACCACCATATTTATGGATAATTATATCTATAGTTTCCATAATTGCGATCGATTCTCCCAAAATGGAGATGATTTGTTGATAATGTTCTAGGTCATCGTAGCTAAGGTGGCGACCTTTGCGGTCTTTTAGCCACTTCTGACACACTTGATAACCGCCGATATAAAAGTTCCAAATTTGGGGCGGAATCCCCGCAAAATACTGGTCAGAATTAATCGAAATTTGTTGTTTATTTTCGTCATATTTCACCTGTTCGACTAGATTAGAACCCGCCACGGGATAGCTACTAATTTCTTTTCCCGTTGCTTTCATCAGGTGTAAATGTACTAATCTGTCACCTTTTTTGACTAATTCCCAGAATAATTCTTGATTACTGGTGAGAGGAACACGAGGAAAGTCTATCTTTAAAAATTCGGCGTAACGTTGGCGATATTGGGGAGAGTGAAAGACAGCATAGATATAGTTAAAAATGTCTTCCGGTCCAAAGGTTTTCTTTTTGTCTCCTTTGCCATCACTGATAAATTCTAATTCAAGTTTTGCCGAAAGTTTGTTAATAAATTCAGGCGCTAGATTGGGACGGCGACCATTTGGCGAGTTGGTTGCTTCTGTGTCAAATAGCGTTGGGTTATTAGTTGGATAAAGATAAAGGGGGAAGTTATGGTTAGATTCTTTCGTGATATTTGAAATCAAACAATCATTAGGAACTAAGTCAGTTATCCAAAAATGTCTATATTCATTATTTGCTATTTGACGAGAACAAACTAAACACAAATTTTCTTTGTTAAATATATGGTTTCTTAAATCAGGTCTTGTTCTATCCATAACATAATCAGAATAAAACATAAACCTATTGTCGAAGGGTCTATAAGCGCATAAGTCAAGGAATCTCCACAAGTCTATCTCTTGTTTCAAAGCTGTAGCTGCTTTCTTCCAATCCCACTTTCCTAAATCATATTTATCAGAAAAAGAATTATCTAATTTATCTTGATTAACTAATTCAGTAATTCGTTTAACTATCTGCTCTTTATCGAAATCTATAGCAAAGTGATCACGATGACTCTTGAAACCATAGATATGAGTAATATATATTTCATCAATTCTATGATATTTATTATATTCACCTAGCGATTTTTCTGATTGAATTCTTAACAAATAAAATGGTTTTTTAGGCTCTATATCTAACCATTCAGTTGAACTAATATCATTTTCATCTAACCAATGATACTTACCCCCAACTAACTCTCTATTCTCTTTAACCTCTCTAACACCCCACAAATCAGCATGATAAACCTTGGCTAAATCTTGCTGACTATCTTGATACTTAATAAAAAACGCAATCGCTACACCTTGCTGAATATCAAACACATTTTGATCGGGTGAACCGTCGGGACAAACTTCTTTTTTCTTACTATTCCCATGCAAATCTAAAATATAAATCTCATCAAAAGTCTGCATCAAATTTTGACGCATTCCCCGAAAAGTGGGATTATCCAAATAACCATGATTTGTAATTAACGCCACAACTCCATAACCAGTTTCCGCTACCCGATACTGAGCAAAGCGAATAAACTTCACATAATCATCTAATAAACCTTTAGGGTTTCTCTCTCCCAATGGTTTTCCATCTAATTGATAATAATCCTTAACCAAATTCACAATCCAAGGGTCAGTATTCATCGACTGATAGGAATAGGGTGGATTGCCTAAAATAACCATAACTGGCATTTCTTGCTTAACACCTTGCGCTGACTCTGCTTCATCGCGAATGCGATTTAAAAACCCATCAGCAGGGGGAATTTGAAAAGCTTCCTGTAGGGTGTTAGTGAGATAGATTCCTAAGCGTTCATCGGCACTAAAATCATAGCCTAATTCCTGAAGTTGTAAACCTAATTTCATGTGTGCTACGGTGTAGGGAGCCATCAGTAATTCAAACCCAAAGAGACGGGGTAATAAATGTTTACTAACATAACTAGACCACATCCCTTTCTGTTGACGAAAACTGTCATAGATATGGTCGATAACAGAGTGTAAAAAAGTGCCAGTTCCCACAGCAGGATCGAGGATTAAAACTTGGTGAACTTCCTGAGTTTCTTGGCTATTATTAGGATTTTTAATCGTAATTTTTTTGGCATCGGCCAAACCTTTAGGAATCTGAAACTTATTTTTTAGAATATAGTCCACACTGCGAACCATGTAAGAAACCACGGGTTCAGGAGTATAATAAACCCCCCTAGACTCACGCATTTTACTATCGTATTCGGCTAAAAAAGTCTCATAAAAGTGAACCACAGGATCCTGCTTGCGCGTGCGTTTTCCAAAGCTGCTAAGAATCCCCTCCATGTCCGTTTGTTGTAAAATAGTGGCTAGAGTATCCACGGCCCAAGTAATCCGCTCATCTAATTCTGTACCAGCAATTTGATGAAAAATTCCCCGCAAAAAAGGGTTAGTTTTCGGTAGTCGAAATCCCGCCGTTTCCCTGGAAAAAGAACTTATTTGATCCGTATTACAGCGTGCTGCGAATAAACCATAACAGATTGTTTGTGCATACATATCGGCGAACTGCGCTTCATTGAGATCACTAATTAAAACTCGTTGAAAAGATTGCAATTGTTGCCGCAACATTCCCCCGCAATCTTGATCTTTTAAAGCTTGGCCGATTGCATCTCGAATTAACTGCGCTAAAGCGGCCATTTTTTTCGCTAATTCTCGCGGTGTTGTTATCTGAATAACTTTTGAGAGGAAAAATTGACAGAACAATTGTTCTACTTGCAAAATACCCTGGGAATCAGGTTTAATTTGCTTTTTTTGATTAAGACTTGCCACGGACGCTGATAGACGCAATTCTCCCGATACATACCAACGAAATTCTAAATGATCGGTGATAATTAAATTACCCAAAGCCTGTAAATAACGTTTTATTTGGGGAGTATTTTCAACCTTTTTGAGAGAAGTTCCGATATCTTTTGCTTCCAGATGACCAATTTCTACTATACCCTGATTAATCACAAAATCTGGAGCGCCACAAGCAATCCTTTTGGGTTCATTGAGAGCCTGTAGGTTATTATTTAGGGATTCAATTAATTTTTTTAAAGCAGGACGATAACTGTGTTCTGTGGCGTTACCCTGTTGATAAATGCCTGTGATTTCCTCTAGATATTTTGGCAGTGAGTTACTCATTATCGTTGCGACATACAAACGTTCTTCTATAGATAAAATATAACCTCATTTGCCCCCAATGTCCACTGCCCTCATCCTACTTTATGGCTGCATCTGACATTTGCAGAAATACCGACAATGAGCAATTATCAGTGATTCTTGAATTATCACAGATATATCAGCAGCTGCCTGTAAGCATCCCACCGAAAAACTAATGCGCGGGGG
>NZ_JAPZQJ010000134.1:0-4888 GCF_027530405.1 Microcystis sp. LE19-41.2A
ACCGATTTTGAGGTAGTCAGTTACCTAATTTTCAGGGAAAAAGTCCAGGAATTTTACCCCCGATCCCTCCAATGGTCGGCACTTTTTGAGGAAAAAAAGTCTAAAAGCCTTATCCAACAAGGTTTTTAGATTTATTCAGCAGCCCCTAATTATCCTAGACGTTGATTCTGTTTTCGATTCTTATCCCCCGGAAAAAATATGGTAAAAATGTCGTTTATTTTCTTTTTGTCACCGTTGACAAAATTTCTAAAACCTCAAGGATAAAACTGATAATTGAGATTAATAATTATGGGAAAAAATTACTCTTATCTTGTTAAAACTTACTCTATTTATGCTCAGTAAATATCGTGAGCAAATTCCCGAATCAAAGGGGAAGTGAGAGGAATTTTTATCCTTGGTACTAAAATTAACAATAGGCAGTTTAAATGCAGTACAGCTTATTAACAACTCTAATTAATCTTTTATTAATATATAGCGTTTCCTGTTCGCACTAGGTACATTATCGATGTTGAAAAGCTTAATTAGCAAAGGTTTAAGTGTGCCACACAGGTGTGAGAACCGCTATAACTTCGGTTGACGGAATTGATAAACATCAGCGATCGCCTGTACCCAACCATTAGCAACGGATTCTAATAATCGATCGCCTTTTTCTTTACTTGCATTAGTAGCATCTCCCATCACTCCACTTTTAGTTAATTCCTTAGTTAACCAAGCAAAGGGTAATTTTCCCTCCATAGTTAACAAACTATTTTCTGGCAAACCTTGGGGATATTCTCGGACGGCCCGCTCAATTTTTACCTGTTCTGGCAGTAATGATAACATAATGCTAGTTTCCACATCTCCTGCATGAATACCGTATTCTAATTCATATTCCGAGAATAATTCAGCCGCATTGTGGGGAACTCGCCAAGTGAAAAAAGGAAATACTAAAAAATCGGGATATTGTTGATGAATATCCCTAGCAGCAATTTCCATAACTTGCGGTTGCCCGCCGTGGGAGTTCATTAATACTAACTTGCGAAAACCCGAACGATAGAGACTTTCAGCTATCTCTTGAATGAGGGTTAATAAGGTGGCTGCCGAGAGGGTAATCGTGCCTGGAAAAGACCAATGTTCGTTAGATTTTCCGTAGTAGAGACAGGGTAAAGCGAAAGCGGCGATGTTTGTATCTAATTTCTCGAAAGCTTTGCCTAAAACCCCTAAACTAATGGCAGCATCGACGGCAATAGGTAGATGGGGTCCGTGTTGTTCGATCGCACCGATGGGTTGAATAATTACCACATTTTCCTTATCTGGCATTGAATCTATATCTGTCCAAGTAAGATAGGGAAAATAACGATGTGGGGGAATAAAACCGTGCATCATAATTTTATTGGGGGTGAGGGATTATGCTTGGGGGGAAAAATTACTGTTTATATTGTAATTTTATCACTAATTCTTGGCAAGGTGGCCAATCGTCAACTATCGAGACTATGGAGAGCATCAAGAATACCTATAGGGCCAGACGAGGAAAAAGAAAGAGTCGAAGCGGAGCGAAAAATAAGCGTGGCGCGATTCCGGAGCGTGGCAGCATTGGCCAAGAACAAAACCGCATCGGAAATCAACCCTTGTCACCGAAAAACTTTTCCAAGAGATTCCCCCTGACAAAAGAAAAACCGACCTTTGTGACAAGGCCAAAGAATTTTGTGGACATCAAGAGTTGAGTCAGAAACTAGGAGCAGATTTTTATTTTGCTAATCCTTATCATTTTTGGGAAAGAGGATTAAACCCAGGGTAAGAGTATCTTAAATCCTTGACAAAATGAACTTTATGTGGTTTTCTTCCCCATACCCCACACCCCAACAAACTTTTTGCCGCAAACCCTATGTAACCCCAAAGTTTTATCTACCCTCTCCTACTACAGATTGATAAAATTTTTCTAGACTTTTTACACAGGTTTGATCGTTAAATACTGTATCGATATTCATTTTAGTATAATCTTTGATTGTTTGTCGCCATTGATTATCTAAACCTAAACGGATAGCAATTTCAATATAGTGATTTTTATCCGTAGCAATTGTCTCGGTTATGCCTAATTTTTTCAAGATAGCATAGGAATGTCTTCCCCGCATAAATTCCCCCGGACAGGTAACAACTGGAAGCTGACAGGCAATTGCTTCTAAGGTGGTATTTCCCCCCGACCAACTTAAGTTATCTAAATAGATGTCTGCTAATAAGTTAAGCTGAAAATAATCATTTTGTTCTAATTGTGGCATCATTACCCCGTAATCTTGCCAATTGAGTCCATACTTATTAAAAGCTTGACTTAATCTCGACTGAAAGCAATGGGTCACAAATTCGCTACGATGACAGATAAAAATAAATTGGCTGTTGGGAACTTGTTGGGCAATTCTAGGGAAAATATCGTCATTTTCTGGCAGATATTTAAATAAACTCTGACAGTTTAAATAGATGATTTTATCCTCGTTTAATCCCATCTCTAAACGAGTTTTTCTCTGGGGAGGAAGGGAAGGTTTGGCATAGGCAATACCTAAATTGGATAAGCGAATTAATTTTTCACTGTAGTGATTATCTCCCTGCGCGGGTTCCATTAATTCACTGGAGATAAAATAATCAATGGTTGGTAATCCTGAGGTGATGGGATGACCCCAAGTTACACATTGTACTGGAGCTAAACGCAATCCTGCTAGTTGGGTAGTGCGAGCATCCATACCAATATCTAAATAAACTAGAATATGTAACTGATTATCTAAAATATGTTGAGCAATTCTTTCTATATTTACCAGATTATCAAACTGATAAAAATATTCACTTTGCTCTTGATATTGTTTGGTAAAATTATCGCAGGTGTTATTAATATCTATTCCATAACAGTAAATTTCAAATTGCTCTCGATTTCGCCACTGCAACCATCCTTGAAACAGTTTCGCTACCGTGTGATGACGCAAGTGAGCAGAAATATAGCCAAGGCGAATTTTTCCCGTCGGTATGGTTAGGTTTTTCACCCAATTAGGAAAGTTGGCTGAGGTAATTTTATAAACTAATTCTCCATATTTTTTTTGTAGTTCTAAATCATTTTTAGCTTGATATTGAAGATAAAAGTTAGTTCTTAATCCAATACTTTTCCAAGCATCCTGCTGTTGATTAGTAGTGGTTAAATCAAGATTAGACAAGATATTATCTAACTGTTTCTCGTAGTTTGATCGATATAGCATAATATCTGCTTGAGTTGTGTAAACTATCGGCATTAACCGCATTAATTCTAACTTCAGGGATAGGTGATCGGGAAGATACTCTAAAGCTGATTTAGTTGCTTGAATTGCCACCTCGATCGGATAATTATTTTGTAGTAACCAAATTAGGCGCAAATGTAAATCAATATTTTCTGGATGATAGTTAATGCCTTTTTTATACACTTCTAAAGCTTGTTTTTCTCCTTTAACAATGAGATAGCAATGGGCGCAATTTAAATAAAAATTGCTGTCCTCTATTTTAATTGCTAATAATTTTTGATAATAGTTTAATGCTAATTGATAGATTTTTCTTTGATAAAAATAATCACCAGAATAAAGATCCGCTCTTTTTTGGTCAGCTTGCAGAATTTGCCAAAGGGAGAGATTTTGACTAATTTCTCCTCTATCTCCTGCCAGTTGTTGAGCCATTTTATAAGCATTTTTTGCCTCTGTCCAAGCTTGTTTAACTAAATAGACATTGCCTAAATTGATATAAAAAGGATAAAAATCACCCTGTTTATTAATTCCCTGCTGATAGAATTTTTCGGCTGACTCTAGCTGCCCTAGTTTATAAAATAAATTGCCCAGTTTGTTATAAGCATCGATAAAATTGGGATTGAGATCAATCGCTTTTTGATAAGCTGATAAAGCTATACCTAAACGGGATTATTTTTCTAGCACCATGGCCATAGTATAATGATATAAGGCTTGATTTTCCTCTAAGTTGATGGCTCGTGCCAAACAGTTAAAAGATTCTGTTAGTCGGTTAATTATATAGTATAAATATCCTAAATCGTGCCAGATGTAAGCTAATTGTTCACGCCAAGATAAAATTCTTAAGTAAAAGTCCTCAGCTAAAGTATATTCTTGCCGATTAATAGCCTCTTGCACCTCTTGAAGACAGGAGTTTATCACCGTCAGGGCATAATTTTCTATCTCTTCATCCCCTTCTATTTCCTCTAATTCTAGCCACTGGAGATAGATTAATTTAGCTTGGCCAAACTGCCAGCAATCAAGATTTCTAATTATCTCTTTTTTGAGCAGCACAATTAAATCCTGACTGGACTCTGATTGTAACAGCCAAAATAACCAAATTTCTTGCGCTGTTGCTTGCTGCTCTAGCAGCAGATAAGCTAATCCCAGATAGGGATAATAATCAGTCACTTCCGGATGAACCGCGAGCGCTTGTTGACAGAATAACAATAATTGATTATAGTCTCCCGATGCTAACATTAGCTCGATCGCTTGTTGGTGATTACTGTTGATCATCGAAAATTTGGGTCTGAAACCCCGTCGTTCTACGACGGCTTTACTGTTAAATATTAGCACATTTACGAAATATATGCTAAAATGTGAGACATGGAAAAAGCCTATTCGTTTCGATTTTACCCCACACCAACACAAGAGTCGCTATTGCGGCGCACATTGGGCTGTGTAAGATTAGTTTACAACAAAGCTCTCCATGTCAGAACACAAGCATGGTACGAAAAGCAAGAAAGAGTAGGCTACGCTCAAACTTCTTCAATGTTGACCGATTGGAAAAAACAAGAAGAATTAGACTTTCTCAATGAAGTAAGCTGTGTACCCTTACAACAAGGGTTAAGACATTTACAAACAGCTTTCACTAATTTCTTTGCTGGTCGTACTAAGTATCC
>NZ_JAPZQJ010000624.1:0-11025 GCF_027530405.1 Microcystis sp. LE19-41.2A
TCCCTCAAAACGACGAATATAAGCGGCATTAGCGGCTCGATCATAGTCTATTTTCATAGTTGCTCCTTTAATCGGCGTTCAAAATGGACAGTTACCAAAAGATTATAATTACTAAGTAGGTAGGCGTTAAAAATTATCAGACACCCCCCTTATCAAGGGGGGACTAAGGGGGGATCGGCACCCCCCTTATCAAGCGGGGCAGGGGGGATCGGCACCCCCCTTATCAAGGGGGGACTAAGGGGGGATCGAACCTAAAATCCATTTTAAATTTAACTATAACCAGCTACTTAAGTATTTTCGATTTTTGACGTAACTAAAGGGCTGTTTTTCGATGCAAAAATGCCCGACAAATTAAGCCTATACCCCGAAAAAAGCTGATAATTAACAACCAAAGGGATTGTAATTCTCCTGCCGTATTTTTCACTGGCCAGCGCTGGGGACGACAGAATAAAAAAGTAATTAGTTTTCTCTGGTCTGATAGGGTAAGTGGCTGGAATTTAAGGGTTGCTTGCCAGATTTTTCCTCGTTTTTCTAGATTGACTAGATGAGACGATAGGCGCAAATCTTCGCCTAAAATATCTAGGAGTAATTTTTCTGAGTAGATGGGTTCCCTCAGGTGAATTTCTGCTCCTATTTCCGAAAGTTTTTTCAGATTGCCCTGTCTAATTATATCCGATTCTGTTATCAAGTTAACAGGATATTCCAGCAATTGGTATTGAGTTTCTAGGGTGAGGGGAGCTTCCAATAAAGCCACTAAAGCAGTCATGATAATAACCACGTTATATATAGCCAAAATCAAGCCAAAATTTAGGTGACTTTCTTGATAATTGTGATGGTGTAAATTAAAGAAAATACTAATTAAGGTAATGGTGAGAAAAAAGAGCAATGGGTAGGATAAACGCCAATTATATTGATAATTTTGGCGAGCAATTCCCTTCGGTGTCACCTGAAATCCTTTGTCAAAGGGTTTCCAAAGAACATGGAGAACTGTTAGGGATGTTGGTACACAAATAATCATCGATAGTACCTCAGAAAAAATAATGGAGCGCGAGCGAGAATTTAACCAGTGATAAGTGGCTAACTGCAGCATCATGTAGGGTAAAAATATATAGATTGTCTCATGGATGGTAATGTTCAAAGGTACGATATAACCAAAGGTATAAAGGAGAGGAATAAGGAGAGAAAATAAACGAGCTAAGGGAGAAAACCAAGATAATATTCCTTCTAAGTGTGCCAATCTTTGTGGTAGAGTTAGTCCCGCAATTTTTAGGGGATTAGCTTTGATAAAAAAGGCCTGTAAAGTTCCCCTTGCCCAGCGCAATCTTTGCCGTAAATAAGCTGATAAACTTTCGGCAGATAAACCAGCGCTGAGTTTTTCATTTAAGTAAATAACTTCATAACCTTTGGCAGAGATAGCAATCCCAGTGAAATAGTCTTCACTAATAGATTCTATATTAAAGTAGCCCACTTCTTCTAAGGCCTTTCTTCTGACAATAAAAGAAGTACCAGCACAGACAGGACTACCCACCCCATCTTTAGCTGGTTCGATATGACGATAAAATAATTCTTCGTCGGGAGTAACGATATTTTCTAAACCTAAGTTATAGGCGATAGGATCGGCATTATAAAAGCTTTGAGGCGTTTGCACTAAGGCAATTTTTTGGTTTTGAAACCAGCCAACAGTTCTTTCTAGAAAATTCCGACAAGGGATAAAATCTGCGTCAAAAACTACCACTAATTCCCCTTGAGTTTGTCTGAGAGCATGGTTTAAATTGCCTGCTTTAGCATTTTTTTTATCCTCACGAGTCAGATAATTACAATTTAATTTTTCTGCTAATTCATAAATTTCTGACCTCTGGGTATCATCGAGAATATAAATATTTTTATGAGGATAATTAAGGGCTTGACAACCGATAATAGTTCTTTTTAAGATAAAGGCTGGCTCATTATAGGTGGGAATCAGAATATCTACCGTGGGCAAATACTGTTTATTGATCACTGCTTGGCTATAAAAATCAGCTTCTTGGCTTCTATCTTTCGTGGTTAAGACTAAAAATAACTGAATTATGCTACCACTTAAAACTATCATCTCAATGCCTAAAAGTAGTAAACTAAAAAAGCCATTGAGAGGGGTGGAAAGATTTAAGGTTTCCAGAATCCTCCAGAGTAGATAGCGCAGGGTGATAGCGAGAGTGATAGAAATAATGACTAATCTTGACCAAACTTGCGGACGCGGAGACAAGAAAATGATTAACTGCGTAAAAATTAGCAGGATAACCGTGGGTAATAATAATTGATAGCTATGAGCAACCGTGGGAACTTTAATCCAAGCAAATGGATTAAAAAAATCTTCTACTAAGCCAAGTATTAATCGATCAATATTGTGTTCTGGCCAACATAATGATAAACTGACCATCATTAGCCCGCCGATCACTGCTAACATAATTAAAATAACTGATATTATCGCTAAAATCGACTTGAATACGGAGTAATATGCTGGTTTTTGAGGGAACGGAAAAATCGATTCTTGGTTAGACATAAATCCCCTTCTGAGTAAATAAATCTAACTACATTTTACAATTCTTAACAAAAACCTGTGCATTTTTGGCAATGACAGGAGCGCTCTCCACCAAAATGCTACATTTTGTATCAAGCCGAAGATGAAACTGGCAAGAAAAAGTGTAGAAATAGTATACTTCGGTTAACCGTGAGGAAAAATTAATCTATGATAGCCGTCAAAATCGCCGTTGTTAGCGCTCTCGTTTTAGTTGTGGTCAAATTCGTCGCTTCTGCTCTAGGCAAAGGCAATATACCCCTGCTTAATCAGGCTGTCACCGTGATTTTAAGCCTTTTTATCGGTTTTGAGTTGATTCAACTAGGACAAGCGGTGATTGAAAAGATTAATTAAGGGCTAAACGGGCCAGATAGAAGCTAGTAATAGTTTTAGCATCGATCGATTCTCCCCGTGCGATCGCCGATTCCATTTCCTCAAAACTCATCAAAACCACTTCTAGATCTTCATCGGCATCTTGAGCGGGGGGCAAGCTTAATTTTTCCAGATCCTGGGCTAGAAAAGCATAGATGTATTCATCGGAATAACCGGGTGCCAGGGCAAATTTACCCAAAGATTGCCAATTGTGCGCCCGATAGCCCGCTTCTTCCTCTAATTCTCGTTTTACCGTCGTAGCAGGGTCTTCTCCTTCATCAATCGTTCCGGCGGGAAATTCCAGAATTCGAGCTTGCAAACTAAATCGATACTGACGTACTAAAACCAATTGACCTTCCTTGGTGATTGGAACTGCTAAAGCACCCCCCGGATGACGGACACATTCCCATTCTCCCTCGACACCGTTAGGTAAACGCAGTTTCGAGACTTCAAATTGAAAGACGCGACCTTGATAAAAAAGACGTTGTTGGAGAAATTGAGGCGGTTCAGACATAGAAAATTTTCAACTAGGACTTTAAGAATTAATATCAAGAAATGTTGCTTTTGTCACCGGTGTTTCAGGTTATAATGGGAAATGCTGTCTTTACAGGTTAAATCTTTTTCGAGAAACCCCATGGCAAAAAAATCGATGGTAGAACGCGAGAAAAAACGCGCTCGTCTCAGACAAAAATACGAAGCTAAAAGAGCGGAACTAAAAGAACAATTCCGCACCGCCGAGGATTTTGAAGAAAAACTGGCAATTCACCAAAAATTACAGGAATTACCCCGCAATAGCGCTCCCAGTCGTCACCGCAACCGTTGTTTAACGACCGGCAGACCGAGAGGATACTATCGCGATTTTGGTTTATCCCGCAACGTTTTACGGGAATGGGCCCACCAAGGTCTTTTACCCGGTGTGGTCAAGTCTAGCTGGTAAGTAGGTGGGTGGAATTAAATATAAGATGAACGTAGGTTGGGTTGAAGCATGAAACCCAACGCCCGCTCATGTTACGCTACCGCTAACCCATCCTACAAATAATTGTGCCTCCCTACTTAGTCAGAAACAATATCTAGGGAAAATACCGTGATAGAGGCGTGGTTTTTGCGTCTCTATTGCCGTTTTTAGGCAATTTTAGCGATAAAAAAACCCTCGATCGAGCGATCGAGAGTTAACCATGAACAAAAAATTCACCTAGACTACAGTAGCAGCCTTACGGGCAGCGGCGGCCTCATCGGGATGAATACCGAGACGGGTGAGATTGAGACGACCTTTACTATCGATCTCCCGTACCTTGACTAACACCTCATCCCCCACGGCCACTTCATCCTCGACCTTGCCGACACGTCCCTCGGCCAATTGGGAAATATGGATCATTCCCTCTTTTCCTGGCAAAACTTCCACAAAAGCGCCGATTTGGATAATGCGAGTCACGCGACCGAGATAAACCTCACCCTCATTGAGTTTGCGGGTCATATTGTAGATCAGTCGTTTAGCTTTTTCGGCCTGTTCCCCATCGGTGGAGGAAATGGTGACAGTACCATCGTCATCGATATCGATTTTCGTGCCAGTCTGTTCAGTAATCCCTTTAACCGTCTTACCACCCGGCCCGATTACTAACCCGATCAGATCTGGATCGATCTTGATCGTCAATAACCGGGGTGCGTGGGGAGATAATTCCGTGCGCGGTTTTTCTAGGGTCGCTAACATCTTCTCGAGGATATGTTTGCGGGCCGGTAAAGCTTGTTTGATCGCGTTGGCCACCACTTCCATGCTTAAACCGGGGATTTTCATATCCATCTGGAGAGCGGTGATGCCGGAATCAGTGCCAGCCACCTTAAAGTCCATATCTCCCAGAAAATCCTCGATACCCTGGATATCGGTCAAAATCCGCACTTCTTCCCCTTCTTTAATTAAACCCATGGCCGCACCGCTAACGGGTTTTTTCAGGGGAACACCGGCATCCATCAGCGCCAGGGTGGAACCGCACACGGAACCCATGGAGGTGGAACCATTAGAAGAGAGGACTTCCGACACTACCCGCAGCACATAGGGAAATTCCTCCTGGGGGGGAAGGACAGGTACGATCGCTCTTTCCGCTAAAGCACCGTGACCAATTTCTCGACGGCCGGGAGAACGCATGGGACGGGTTTCACCGACGGAAAAGGGTGGAAAATTGTAGTGATGAAGATAGCGCTTTTCATCTTCGGGATGGAGATCGTCCCCTAAATCCTGAGCATCACCGGGGGTGCCCAGGGTGGCGATCGAAAGCACTTGGGTTAAACCGCGATTAAACAGGCCGCTACCATGAACCCGACGGGGTAAAACTCCCACCCGGCAAGAAATCGGGCGTACTTCGTCCAGTTGGCGACCATCAACCCGCACCCCATCCTCGATAATTTGGGCGCGCATCAGTTTTTTGGTCAGATCCTTGAAGAGATTACCGATTAACTTGGGTTCTTCCAGCGTTGGAGCTTTTAAGGGATCTTCATCGGGGAGAGCGGTTATAGTTTCCTTGAGCCGATTTTCGATCGCCGCTAATTTCTCATCCCGTTCGGTTTTGCTGAGGGTAAACTGAGAGAGAATCTGTTTAATTTCCTCTTTAGCTTGTTCTTTCAGGAAATTATGCACGGTTTCGTTTACTACCGGCGCTTCTCGGGTGACGAGGGGAATACCCAACTGATCGATCAATTCCCGTTGAGCGGTGATCAGGTCGCGGACCGCTTCATAACCAAAATCGATCGCCTCAATAATATCCCGTTCTGGTAACTGATTAGCTCCCGCTTCGATCATCACCACCCCTTCAGGACTACCGGCCACCACTAAATCCAATTCTCCGTTATGGATTTCCTTGTAGGTGGGATTGATGATAAATTCATCCCCTAGTAAACCGACGCGCACCGCTGCCATCGGCCCTTGGAAGGGAATACCTGCCAACAAAACCGCCACGGAGGCCCCAGTAACGGCCAAAACATCCGGGGGTACTTCCTCGTCCATGGAGAGGGTCGTAGCGACCACCTGAATATCATCCCGTAGCCAACTGGGGAATAGAGGCCGCAGGGGGCGATCGATCAAACGACCGGTCAGAATTGCTTTTTCCGGGGGACGACCTTCACGACGCAAAAATCCTCCCGGGATGCGCCCGGCGGCGTATAATCTTTCTTCGTAGTCAACGGTCAAGGGCAGGAAATCTACTCCTTCTCTGGCTTTGGCTGTGGTTGCTGTCACTAAAACCGCCGTTTCTCCCGATTGGATCAGAACACTACCGCCAGCTTGGGGGGCTAAAAGCCCTATTTTTAGTCGAATATCCCTGCCATCAAAGGATATTGACTTGTCAAACTCTTCCATGTAAAGCTATATTCCTTTCTTTCACTTTTCTCTGTGCTGTGGCAATCCTAGCATTTTTTGTCCCCCTTTCCAGCAGGTTTAGTATTCAGTGATCAGTTATCAGTGATCAGAGTTGAGTTTTCAGTTGGCTGATTACTCTTTACCGTTTACCGATCACAGCAAAAAAGCTCCCCACTTCCCCAATCCCCCACTTCCCCACTTCCCTATCCCTTTTAAAGAGGATTTAGTATTAGCATCCATTAACATTTCTGATTTTATAGTTAAGTTTGGCTAATAACAGCTTATTTTTAGTTCTTTGTCAAGCCCCTATTATAATTTTTAATCTCTGACCTTTAACCCGATTTGACATTTATCTTAAAAATCTGGTTTTTTGTAGCAAAGATAACAGTTTTATTAACCATTATCTGCATCGATAGAGAGAAATCGAGGAGGGCTGATAATCCTTGAAAGCCTTGTCAATACTAGCATTATTCCCCCTCGAAATTTCCCTAATTCCCTAAGTTTTCCTAACCTTGATCCCCTCTAGGACACAAAAAATTAAAAACCCTTCATCTTAACTTGGTTTTTAGCGCCAGTCAACCCTTTATTTAAATTTTTGATTCTCTTGCCCGATAACGATATAAATTCTCGTAATGACCAACCGATTTTCCGTGATACGGTTGAACAGAAAGCAACCAAGTTAGCTCTGCAAGCACAAAGGAATGTTAGCAAGTTCCTTCAGCTTTGCATTGGGAACTTGCTAACGCACAATAAGAAAGTCTATGAATAAACAATTGGTCAACAAACTACAAGCTGTAACTGCCCTTACCGTAGTGGGGACTACAGCCTCGATAATTTGTTCCCAGACAGCAGGACACAGCAACAGCCTGACGGACATTAGCTTAGGTCGTCAAACTGTTATCGAGTCCACTTCTCAAACCATTCTGTCCGCTTTTTCTAATAGTCGAACAACTGATTCAGATATTAAAGTATCACGTTCGGTTCAAGATAATGCTAACGAAATTCTAAAAACTTTGGAGTCCCTAGTGGACAAAGAAAATACCGTCCCTGCAAGCGTTACACCCCAGACCCAAGAGGCCATTCCTTCGACGGGACAACCCCAATCACAACCCAATCAAGTCAAGCCGGCCCCGGCTAATGCCCCAGCCAGCAATCCTGCCTCAGTGACACCAGCAGAGAAGCCGAAAACAAGCCCAGCGGTAAAAACCAGCAGTCGCCCCCGTAAAAAGGGAATGGCCTCTTGGTATGGTCCTGGTTTCCACGGTCGTCGCACCGCTAGTGGTGAGACTTTTAACTCTAGTAGTTTAACCGCCGCCCATCGCTATCTACCTTTCGGCACCAAGGTTAGGGTAACTAATCTGCGTAACGGGCGCTCGGTGGTGGTGCGAATTAACGATCGCGGTCCGTTTAGCGGTGGTCGCGTCATCGATCTCTCCAGAGGTGCGGCAGCGATTATCGGTGTTTTCCAATCGGGAGTTGCCCCAGTTGTCTTGGAAGTTTTAGGCAGATAATCAGTTATCAGTTATCAGTAAACAGTTATCAGTAAACAGTAAGCAGTGAAAAGACAGCACTGTTAATGCTACTCAATACCCCTCACTCAATAATGCGTCTTGGAAAATTCAGTACAAATGATCGGGATTCCTCCTTATCCCTGACTTGAAAGAGGGTGTAGGGTGTGGGGTGTGGGGTGTAAGGAAGGAAACCTCTTTCATCTGTGGGGGTGAAAATTTTTTCATCGGGACTGACTAAAAACTCACATCTGATCAGTGATCACTGGTAACTGATCAGTGATCACTGGTAACTGATAACTGATCACTGGTAACTGCTATAGTGATCCTATTGGGATTTGACTGGGTTTATGTTAGAAATTAGCGATTTATCGGTTAATTATGGCGGAATAAAGGCATTACAGCAGGTTAGCTTAAGGGTAGAAAAAGGGGAAATTGTCACCCTGATTGGAGCGAACGGAGCAGGAAAAACGACGACTCTAAAGACGATATCTCGGATTTTAACGGCAAAGACGGGGCGAATAATTTATCAAGGTCAAGATATTACCCATTTACCGCCCCATGAAATCGTTAAGCGGGGAATTGCCCATAGTCCGGAAGGGAGAAGAATCTTAGCGCGTCAAACAGTCTTGACAAATTTGCAGTTAGGTGCTTATACGAGAAGCGATCGCCTAGGAGTAAAAAGCGATATCGAAGAGCAGTTGCAACTGTTTCCCCGACTATCGGAGCGCCGAGAGCAGTTAGCGGGAACCCTAAGCGGTGGGGAACAGCAGATGCTGGCGATTGCCAGAGCTTTAATGAGTCGTCCCAAGTTATTGTTACTAGACGAACCCAGTTTAGGACTAGCGCCGCAGATAGTGCGAGAAATCTTCAGTATTATCCGTCAATTAAACGAATCGGGAGTAACTATCCTGTTAGTGGAACAAAACGCCAATTTAGCCCTAGAAACTGCCAATCGCGGCTATGTTTTGGAAGCGGGACGCTTGACTATCGCAGGAGAAGCCGGGGATTTACTCAGGGATGAGCGCGTCAAACAAGCTTATTTGGGTTAATCGATGATGATGCGCCAATTATAGATAAAAGCCTATGGTAAAGGTAGGCCAAAAAATATTCACAAAATTTTACAAAGTCGCATAAAATGAACACATAACGAAATAGGTATTTTTTCTTACTGCCATGCTAACGGCTAACTTCCCCTGGCTCACTGCCATCATTTTGCTCCCCTTGCTTGCCTCCTTCCTGATCCCTGTAATCCCCGACAAAGAAGGAAAAACTGTTCGTTGGTTCGCTCTTGGAGTCGGACTAGCAGACTTTATATTAATGTGCTACGTCTTTTTACAAAAATATGATTTAAGCAACCCCAACCTACAATTAGTGGAAAAAATCGATTGGGTTCCCCAAATTGGTTTAAGTTGGGCGGTGTCGGTGGATGGTATCTCGGCACCGTTAGTTTTATTAGCAGGATTGGTGACAACCCTTTCTATCTTGGCCGCATGGCAAGTAGACCGCAAACCCCGTTTATTCTACTTCCTGATGCTGTTGCTCTACGCCGCTCAGATTGGTGTTTTCGTCGCCCAAGACTTATTATTATTCTTTTTAATGTGGGAAATCGAGTTAATTCCCGTTTATCTACTCGTTTCCATCTGGGGTGGTCAAAAACGTCGTTATGCCGCCACTAAATTCTTACTCTACACCGCCGCCGCTTCTATCTTCATCCTCGTTGCCGGTCTAGCCATGGCCCTTTACGGTGGTGGTGCAATGACCTTTGATATGGCGGAATTAGGATTTAAAGATTATCCCCTCGCTTTAGAATTAGTCCTTTACGCTGGTTTATTAATCGCTTTCGGGGTCAAACTCGCCATCTTCCCCCTCCATACTTGGCTCCCCGATGCTCACGGTGAAGCTTCTGCACCTGTATCGATGATTCTCGCTGGTGTTCTCCTCAAAATGGGTGGTTATGGTTTAATCCGTCTTAATATGGGGCTTCTACCCGATGCACACATCTACTTTGCCCCGATTCTAGCGATTCTCGGTGTCGTCAATATTATCTACGGTGCTTTCGCTTCCTTCGGTCAACAAAACATGAAACGCCGTCTCGCTTATTCCTCGGTTTCACACATGGGATTCGTCCTTTTAGGGATTGCTTCCTTCACCGATGTGGGTATTAGCGGTGCTATGTTACAAATGCTCTCCCACGGTTTAATTGCCGCCGTCTTATTCTTCCTTGCTGGTGTCACCTACGACCGCACCCATACCTTAGCTTTAAACGAGATGGGTGGGATTGCCCAAGCGATGCCGAAAGTCTTCGCTCTCTTTACTGCCGGCGCCATGGCTTCCCTAGCGTTACCCGGAATGAGCGGTTTTGCCAGTGAAATTACTGTATTCATCGGTGTCACTAGCAGTGACGTTTATAGCCAAACCTTCCGGGTTGTGACTGTCTTCCTCGCTTCCGTTGGTTTAATCCTCACCCCGATTTATCTACTCTCCATGCTCCGTCAAGTTTTCTACGGAGATGGTTCTTCCTGCGATATTACTAACATTCTCCCCAACAAAAGTAACGAACAGGCAGTTTGTTTTGGTACTAGCTGTGTCCTCCCTCATGAATCAGAATATAGTGACGCTAAACCCAGAGAAATCTTTATCGCTGTCTCTTTCCTCGCTTTGATTGTCGCTATCGGTTTCTATCCCCAACTGGCTACCCGTATCTACGATGTGAAAACGGTGGCAGTTAACTCGGAAGTGCGTCAAGCTTACACAGAAATCGCCGCTACTCGTCAAAATATCTACGCTGAAACTCAACCGGACGTAAGCGCCAAGGTTGCCAGTATATTCCAATAAATTGGCAAGTCTAAAGTGAATAGGTTATCGGGAGTGGAAATTCTGCTCCTGATTTTTTTTGGCGAGGAGATAATTAATTAGGGTTGGCTGAATAAATGTGAAATATAGACGAGGTAAGGGTTTTAGGGGTCTATTTCGCAAAACAAGTGCAAGATTTTCAGAGAATCGTGGTCTTGTAGGGGCGAAGCATTCGGGCATAACCTATCGCTGAAACCGTAGATTTCCTATCCGAATGCTTCGCCCCTACTTTTTCAGCAAACCCTACATAGGGTTTGCTGAAAAAGTTTTTCCTGGGGGCAGGGTGTAGGGTGTGGGGTGTGGGGTGTAGGGTTTTACCGATTTTGAGGGGGTCAATTACCTAATTTTCAGGGAAAAAGTCCAGGGATTTTTCCCCCGATCACTCCCAG
>NZ_JAPZQJ010000262.1:0-3858 GCF_027530405.1 Microcystis sp. LE19-41.2A
TCCACCTAGGGCCATGAAGGCGCAGGGGAAGAGTAGTAAACCAGACCAACCGATGAAGACGAAACGGTCTCTTTTGAGCCAGTCATCGAGAGCATCAAACAGCCCTCTTTCTGGGGCGCGTCCGACAGCAATGGTCATGGGGGTTTTCTCCGAAAAATGTATATTATTGCTAAGATTCCGCGCTCTCTCCTCCATCCATCTGAGCAGGCGAGCAGATGTGTGGAAGAATTGTGAGAAATCTTTACTTTTCTTAACTTACACTATATTGGAAAAAATAGCCAATGTTTTTCAGGTCGATCTTAAGAAAATCTAAAATTTTTTCGGGAGACCAGTTGCTGGGCGTTGCGGGGGGAGACCACTTCGTGCGCGTTGCGGGGGGATTTGGGGAGATGGGGAGATATGCCGCCTCAATTGCTTGGTATTGTCGTCTTCACGTCTTGAGTGGAATGCTAGACCCCTCTGTGGGGTAATTATCCCCAAATTGAGGTGATTAAACCGCACGGTGTCGTATAGGGTTTTATTTAGTGGTGTTGGATCTATGCAAGAGTTCTAATATAGAGGGGGTTGCTCGATCGCAGGAGGCGGTATAATTGATGGTTAGCGCAGCCATGTCTTCCCACAATCCCTTCTTAAGTGGTAGAATACACGTTCTAATTATGGTTGTGTTTTAGGTGAAAATGAAAAGGGATTGAGAATGGATGTAAAGCAGTTAAAGGTGATCGACCTTTTTGCGGGTGCGGGTGGGTTTGGTCTAGGGTTTAAGTTGGCTGGGTATGATTTATTATGCTCGCTGGAATTTGATCAATGGGCTTGTGATACCTTAAGAGAGAATGATAAACAGCACGTTGTTGTAGAGAAAGATATTCGTGATTTCCAAGCACCTGATGAAATCAAGTCTGTTTGTTCTATTAAGCCTGACTTAATCATTGGAGGGCCACCTTGTCAAGGCTTTAGTATTGCTGGTCCAGCGCAAAAAGATCCAAAGGATCCTCGAAACAGCTTGTTTGTTGATTTTGCTCGATGGGTTGAGTATTTACAACCTACAGCCTTTGTAATGGAGAATGTAAAAGGGTTATTGTCACGAAAAAATGCGGCACATGAGCGCGTGATAGACATTATCCAAAACACATTTGAAAATATTGGTTACAGTGTAGAACTTTGGGTATTGAATGCCGCCAATTTCGGTGTGCCTCAAACTAGGGAAAGAATATTCATTGTCGGAAACAATTTAGGTATAGATAAAATCGGGGAACCCCAAATAAACCATAATCTAGATATCACAGGTTATCCAGAACAAAATGAACAATTATCATCATTCCCAAAGGGAGAATTTTCTCTTGTCCCCGCGATAACTTTGTGGGACGCAATATCTGACTTGCCAAATCTACAAGCTAGTGAAGGGTGCGAGGTGCAGGCATATTTGCATAGACCGACAAATTCTTATCAGGAATGGGCAAGAGAAAATTCTAATGCGCTGTTCAATCATGTAGCAATGAATCATTCACCTCGTCTGGTCGAAAGATTCAAACATATAGGATGGGGGGAATCAAGCGCAGATGTCCCTCCAGAACACATGCCACGCACACGTAACGGCAATGGCAATCTGTCTCATCAGGCTTATGACCAGAACAATCGCAGGTTGCATCCTTATAAACCGTCTCATACCATTGCCGCTTCTTTCTATGCCAACTTTATACATCCTTTTCAACACAGAAATATTACGGCACGAGAAGGAGCACGCCTTCAATCATTCCCTGATTGGTACAGATTTATGGGCAAGAAAACAACTCCTTCCCATAAATTACTAAAACGCGAAGGGCGGTTGGAAGATGCCCATTTATGCCAATATAACCAAATAGGCAATGCCGTTCCACCTTTGTTAGCCAGAGCGATAGCAATTCATTTACGCAAGGAGTTGTTTGATGTTAGTACACGGTTCCAATCTGCTTCAAAAAGAAGCACATCAGACGAAATACTTGGACGCAGAGAGCCGTCAATATCTCGCTGAGATTAGAGAAAAATACAATGCTTGGCATCTAGCCAATGCCCAGTTAATTGGGCCATCTGCGAAGTGCCTAGATCAGGATCAAGAAATAGTTCAACAACGTGTTGTTCTGCTTGAAGAGTATAAAGATTTTCTTGATCAACAACATTATGCAGAAAAGTTTGACTCTCGCTCTAATCTTCATTCCTCTGTTCTGGAAGAATTTTTGTACTACTTGTTCCGTGATTTAGTAGCAGACTTTGGGGAAAACGCACTTATCGGCAAATCCCATGCCTTCAAGGACATATTTTTTGCCCCACCTAATTATCAAGGCATGATGGAACGTGCTCATGCTCGCATTGAGATCAAAGATCATGACTTTGTAATTGGGGTAACCATATCGGCAAACCTTGATTTGAAGACAAATCGCAACCATGAAAAGGATGGGCAATTGAGAATTGCCGAGGAACCGGGCGAATATACTGCGCGTTGGCAAGAAAACTCTGAAATACACTACTTTGATATAGCTGCTGTAGCTATTGAATGCAAAACGTATCTGGATAAGACAATGCTTGAAGGGTCATCGCGTGCTGCTGAACAATTGAAAGCTCGTAACCCTAATTCTTTGTACATAGTTGTCATGGAATGGCTTAAGCTTACCAGTGCCGTCAATCTCCGCAAGTATGAGGTTGATCAAATATACGTTTTTCGGAAACAGAAAAACACAGACAGGGAATTTCGATTTGCTGACAGTTACCACAAGAAACCTATTGATCCCAATGTCGTATGGCATCTGTATCAAACTGTCCGCAATCACCTTACAAAAGATTGGGAAGGTGGGGTAGAACAAGGATTAGAGCGGGGGTGGTTACTTTAGAGCGATCGCAGATATGGTCGGGTGCATTAACCAAATCTAACCCAGCCTAAGTTTGATCGCTATCGCTGTAGTCAAGAGTGCGATCGCCGATCTTGTTGGGTGCGTTAATAAAATGTAACCCGCCCTATTTTGTTTTAATGCAAGTGATTGTCTCGGAGCAGCTCGCTATCGCTGTAGGGTGCGTTTCCTAATCTGGCTCCTACTGCTGCACCGATAGATTTTGGGGAACGCACCCTGCTAATTCATTGAAGCAAGTGATTGCCAGCTAACAACGCCCATGCACACCAACCGCCGAAAGGTGATCGGTTGATGCAGAGATTATCTGCGGCGGGGATGGGCAACGTTATACGGAAAAAATCTGTATAATACATAGTCATGTTTCATAGAGAGAGTGATGGAAAGCCTCCAAGAGCTTTGGCTCAAGTACAATGAGTATTCGAACAGGCTTGCTGAAGCACTTGGTAGAACGAGCAATATTGTCGGCGAGTACGCCGAATATTTGGCGCATCGGCACTACGGCGGAAAGTTACTCCGTATCTCTGGCGCAAGTGCCGACATCGAGGCTCCAGATGGGAAGAAGTATCAGGTCAAGTCCAGAAAGGTAAAAGGCACTTCAACAACGCAGCTGAACGTTATACTTTAGACGTTCATAATCTGAGATTTATTAAACTTCTGAAATCGTAGAGTCAACAAGGAATCCAGTTCTTTTTTATGTTTCAGATGGGCATCATTCAGACATTCATAAATAGCTGAAGAAAAGTCAGAAAAGTTCTCATAATATTTACCATATAAACATTTCTTTTTGACCAATTTCCACAGCCTTTCAATTAAATTTAGATTAGGCGAATAAGACGGTAAATAGAGTAACTCTATTGACAAAGAAAGAGCCAATTTTTCAACAATTTTACATTTCTGATAGCGGGCATTATCTAATACGAGAGTGATGGGAATCATTAGTCCTAAAGCAGCTATTTTTGACCGGAGTTCACAGACTTGA
>NZ_JAPZQJ010000305.1:0-5226 GCF_027530405.1 Microcystis sp. LE19-41.2A
ACCCCACACCCCACACCCCACACCCCACACCCCACACCCCACACCCTACCCCCACGAAAAACTTTTTGCCGCAAACCCTACTTAAGGTTCGATACTGACAATCCAAGTCCCAACGTAGAGACGGACGGGAATATTGCCAGAGGCAATCACATCACAGGTAAAGTAATAAGTGCCTAATTCAGGATTTCTGACATTAGACATGACGATTTCAACTTTGCTGGTCGGATCGATCGCTTGTTCGGGGACAATTTGAATAATGCGACTATCCTTATCCCAAACCACTTCCTTTAAAGGTAAAGATTTGCCGTTGGTGCGTACCTCGATTTTATTGGTGTCAAACTGGCCGTTAAAATAATCGGGATAGGAAATAAAAAAAGCCGAGGCCCCTTGGGAGAGTTTTTTCGGGGGAATATAGAGTTTATAACGATCCATTTGCCGGGGACGACCACCAAATTGCAAGAAATAATCTAAGATATCCTTGCGATCGACTCCACTAAAAATGGTTAGGCCGGGGTTGCCATTGGCTAAAGTTATTTTTGGTAAAATAATCCCCGCACCCACAGCTAAAGATAGAGCAATTAAAGCGGGTGCCTTAGCATATTTAATTATTTTTGTCAAGAGTTTTAACATAAATTTTAACCCAAAGTGAGGGGGATGGTGACGGCCGCAAGGAGCCTAATACAGTTCAACTGTAACAAAACCCGATCGTTTCTTACCTAGACCTTTGCCAGTCCGATAAGTGTCTTGGTTAACGCTTCATCGCTCGCGCCATATCCCGTTGATCCTGACGACGTTTCAAATCTTCGCGTTTATCGTGTAATTTTTTGCCTCTACCGAGGCCAATGCTGATTTTTACCCAACTACCTTTAAAATACATCTTTAAAGGCACAAGAGTTAAGCCTTTCTGTTCCACTTGACCGATGAGTTTGCTGATTTCCTTTTTGTGCATCAACAATTTTCTCGTCCGGCGCGGATCGTGATTAAAATATTCGCTACTCTGTTCGTAGGGGGAAATATGAACATTAATTAACACCGCTTCACCATTGCGGACTAAAACGTAACCATCCCGCAGGTTTACCTTACCGGCACGCACGGATTTAACCTCGGTCCCCAGCAACTGCACCCCCGCTTCAAAAGTCTCTAAAATCTCGTAGAGATGGCGTGCTTGCCGGTTATCACTGATAATTTTGATTTTGTCGTCTTGATTGGCCATATAGTCAACTGAAAAGTGAAAAAGCTGTTGGGTGTTGGGGTGTTAGGGTGTTGGGGTGTTAGGGTGTTAGGGTGTTGGGGTGTTGGGGTGTTAGGGTGTTAGGGTGTTGGGGTTTTAGTTGAATTCCCCCATTTCCCCACTTCCCCATTCCCCCACTTCCCCATTCCCCCATTTCCCCATTTCCCCATTTCCCATTGCCCTATCTTACTCGCTCTTTTGCTCTCTCTGGACTGACTGCTTGCCGCTCTTTGGTGATCACTGGCCTTGTCAGGGGGAACGAGAAGGGAGAAAATGAGAGCAGTGTTAAATTTTTATGAAGTTTGGTTCTGTGGACAAAATTCGTACTGTTTCCGATAGTAAGCGTGATTTTTATACTCGCCACACCCGCCCCATCAATTCGGTGTATCGGCGCGTGGTTGAGGAATTATTAGTCGAGATGCACCTGCTCTCCGTTAATGTAGATTTCCATTATGATCCAATTTATGCCCTTGGTGTGGTTACTTCTTTCGAGAAGTTCATGGAAGGCTATCGTCCGGGGGAGGATAAACCGAATATTTTTAATGCTTTGTGCCAAGCGGTTAACGGTAATCCCGAAGTCTATCGTCGTGATGCCGAAAATATGATCGCTATTGCCAAAGAAACTAATATTGATTCCTTGCTTTCCCAACTGCAAAACCCTGCTCTGGGTGGTAACAATCAGTTGTCTGATAGTTTAGTTTCGGTTATCAACGCGCCTAAGTTTAAGTATAGTCGCCTGTTTGCCATCGGTCTCTATACTATTTTGGCGGAAGCACAACCGGACATGATCAAGGAAAAAGAAAAACGCGAACAAATTTTGCAAAAGTTCTCAGAAATTCTCCGTCTCTCCAGCGAGAAACTGCAAAAAGACCTCGATGTTTATCGCGGTAATCTTGATAAAATGGATCAGCTGCTCAAGGTGATCGAAGATGCCCTAGAAGCAGAAAAGAAAAAACGTCAACAAAAAGAACAGGAAAAACAAACCACCCCGCAATAAAGGCTCTCAACCGGAAATTACCGCGTGCAGACAAGGGAATAGGGAACAGAAAAAGGATTAAATCGGCTCTCTTTCTTTACTGTTCCTTCTGACCTCGTTCTAAAATTAAGATCGGCAACCCTTAATATTTATCTCCCGTGACTAACTCCTCCATCACCGCACCCGTAACCGATATTTTGGCAAAAGCGCGGTCAGGGGCGAATTTATCGGCAAAAGAAGCGATTATCTTGCTAGAAACTACCGATAACCGTTTAATTGCCCGGATTCGGGAAACGGCCGACTTTTTGCGTCGTCAACAGGTGGGAGATACCGTCACCTACGTGATCAATCGCAACATTAATTTTAGTAACATCTGTGAGCAGCATTGCAGTTTTTGTGCATTCAGACGCGATGAAAATGAAGAAGGGGCCTTCTGGCTTAATTTAGAGGAAATTATCGCTAAAGCGGCGGATGCTGTCCGTCGTGGGGCGACGGAAATTTGTATGCAGGGGGGATTAAACCCAAAAGCCAAGATTAAGGGCAATTCCTTAGACTATTACCTCGAAATTGTTAAAAACCTGAAACAAGCCTTTCCCAACCTGCATTTACACGCTTTTTCGCCCCAAGAAGTCCAATTTATAGCTAGAGAAGACGGTTTAAGTTACGAAAAAGTTATCGCTTCCCTGCAAGAAGCAGGAGTCAATTCTCTCCCGGGGACGGCTGCCGAAGTGTTAGTGGATGAGGTAAGACGGGTAATTTGTCCAGAAAAAATCGATGCCGCCACTTGGTTAGAAATAGTCGGTACTGCCCATCGCTTGGGGTTACATACCACCAGTACCATGCTCTGCGGTCATATTGAAACCCCTAGCCAACAGGTGCAGCACCTCGAAAAAATTAGAAAACAGCAAGAAATCGCCCTAGAAAATAATTATCGGGCTAAAATCACCGAATTTATTTTATTGCCTTTTGTGGGACAATCGGCCCCCAAACCCCTGAGAAATCGAGTCGGACGAGATCAACCAATTTTAGCCGATACATTAAAGTTAACGGCAGTGGCGCGGATTTATTTGGGCAATAGCATTAAAAATCATCAACCCAGTTGGGTAAAATTGGGCTTACAGGGGGCGACAGAAGCTTTAAACTGGGGTTGCAACGATCTCGGTGGCACTCTCATGGAAGAACATATTACCACTATGGCCGGGGCCCTGGGCGGTACTTGTTTGACCGTCGAGGAATTAGCAACGGCGATTAAATCCCTCGATCGCCCCGCCCGTCAACGGGATACAATCTATTAACTAGGGTTTGCTGAAAGAGTTTTTCGTGGGGGCAGGGTGTGGCCCCCCCAACCCCCCCGACATCGGGGGGGCAGCTGGGGTGTAGGGTTTTCCCCATTTTCAGGGGGTCAATTACCTAATTTTCAGGGAAAAAGTGCCTAAATTTCCCCCCCGATCACCCCAATGTCTGGCACTTTTTGATGGGAAAAAAGTCTAAAATTCTTATCCAACAAGGTTTTTAGATTTATTCAGCAGACCCTAAGTAGGGTTTGCTGAAAGAGTTTTTTCAGCTTAATCAAGCCCAACAATCTCCCCCTTGCCGGCAATCACTTCGCCGATTTGGTAGGCATTAATCCCAGAGGATTGTAGTTGATTAATAGTCGATCGAGCCAGATCTGATGGGACAATGATCACAAAACCGATACCCATATTAAAAGTATTAAACATGGCTTCGGCATTAACCGAACCCATCTGGGCTAACCAGTGAAAAATCGGCAAAATTGGCCAACTTTCGCGGTAAATCTGCACGGAATGCCCTTTACCTAAGCAGCGGGGCAAATTTTCCGGGATGCCACCCCCAGTAATGTGGGCCATGGCGTGAATATCTAACCCAGAGCGCAAAAGTTCTAGCACAGGTTTAACATAAAGTCTAGTGGGAGTTAACAAAACTTCACCTAAGCTAGAGCCGGTCAAAATTTCGGGGCAATCTTGCCAATTTAAGCCCTGGGTGTCGATAATCTTGCGAACAAGACTAAAACCGTTACTGTGAACCCCACTACTGGCTAAACCGATAGCCACATCGCCGATTTGCACCTTACTGCCGTCGAGTAATTGACTTTTTTCGACAATACCGACGCAAAAACCCGCTAAATCGTACTCTCCCGCCGAATAAAACCCCGGCATCTCCGCCGTTTCCCCTCCCAAAAGAGTACAACCACTATCACGACAGGCCCTAGCGATTCCCGATACCACCGCCGCTAACTGTGACGCTTCCAGTTTACCGGTGGCGAGATAATCCAAGAAAAATAAAGGTTCAGCCCCGGAGGTTAAGACATCGTTGACGCACATGGCCACGAGGTCAATTCCCACCGTATCATGGCAATTGAGACTATGGGCAATTTTCAGCTTGGTTCCTACACCATCAGTTCCCGATACTAACACCGGTTGCCGATAACCGGAAGGTAACTGAAAATAGCCGCCAAAACCGCCTAAACCGCCGATAACTTCGGGACGGAAGGTACTTTCCACATTTTGGCGAATTTTCTCGACAAAAGCGCGTCCCGCTTCCACATCCACGCCCGCTTCTTTATAATCCATGCCCAATTGACCGATTGTATCTCTCAAATTTTACCCAGATTTCGGTCCCATGGGAATTATGAATTATGAATTATGAATTGGGAAGTGGGGAGGAAAGGGTGCGCGAGACGGCCAAAATTGCTGCTTTGACTCGAAGGTGAGAATCCGTCGTAACGCAGCACCTATGATCGACTCATCGACTAAGTAGCTGGTTACAATTAAAGATAAAATACAAAGAACCAGAAGCCTGCGCCACTATCTAACAATTAATTGAGATTGCTTAATTAGGGTTTGCTGAAAAAGTACGGGCGAAGCATTCGGATAGAAAATCTACGGTTTCACCGATAGGTTATTACCCGAATGCTTCGCCCCTACAGGACGCAATCGCCGCTCAAGATGCCAGGTTTTGAAGCACGATTATCTCAAAATCTTGCACCTGTTTCGCAAGA
>NZ_JAPZQJ010000381.1:0-4229 GCF_027530405.1 Microcystis sp. LE19-41.2A
ACCTTTATAGAGACAGACATTGCCGCAATTTTTGTCAATTGTTTGCGATCTGGAGCGAACTAATCAATTAAATCTCTTGCCAGATAAGGATTGAGTCGATTTATGCCCCCCTATCGAACCATAACAAGTCCCGAAGAGCCAAATGCTATAATCCAAGTCTAACAAGGATTTGAGTCAAAGTATTCGAGTCGCACAGATTGTTATGGATTATATTACCTCCGGTTGGTCTGTGGAAGAAATATGCCGACAGCACCCTTAATTTAAAGTCAACCGAAGCTCATGCGGCCATGGGCTACTATTTTGATCATCAGGAAGAAATTGACCAGCAAATCACCCAAGAACGGGATCAGACACAAGTTAAGCTAAACGGCTTTTACTTCGGATCACCGATATAGACTCCAAAAGGGTTATAGCTGTTGGATCATGCAGGTTAAGCGCCGTTTAGCTTACCATAACGCGAATAGCTAAATCACCTTTTTACACCGGGATGAAAGAAGTGACTTTTCCCCCCCCTTCCCCCGAATGCACCCCGTAACTGATATAAGTAGAGATGTAGGTCTATAACCAAAATTGCCGCATCAGTTCGGTTAGGTGACTGTTTTTCGCTTGTCTAGGAGGGTAGATATGCTCAACGAATTAATTTATGAAGGATTAGGTTTAAGTGCTGTTTTCGGAGGACTATTCCTCTGGTCGCGCTCTAGTCTCGTCAGCAAAAATACCGCCCTTTTAGCTGCACAAGCGCAATTACAGCAAAGTAACTCAGATTTGTTGGTTCAAGTCAAGGGTTTAGACGTGGCGCAATCAGATTTAAAAGACGAAAATCAGCAGCTGCACGCCAAAATCATTCACATAGAACAACATTCCGCCCAATTACAGCACAAAGCTACGGATTTAGAAAATTCTCTCCAGTCCCTCCAGCAAGCTGTCCAGATAGGTGAGAGTGAAATCGAACAACTGAAAACCACCGCTAAGGAAATAGAAGCGGAGAAAGTGGGTTTGATGGAGCAGTTAGAGGCAGAAAAAGCCCAAATTACTAGCCTAGAGGCACAGATTCAAACTTTAGAGCAGCAAAAAGGCGAAATTAACCGTCAATTTGATTTGACCAAAAAACAGACCACCTCTCTCTATAGTCAAATTCAGACCCTAGAACAGGATAAAGCTCTCTTACAGCAAGATATAGAAAAAGCAGAGGAATTAAGGGCGAAAGTGGCCGATTTAGATCATAAAAACCAAGAATTAAGCGATTTAGCCGCCCAAATTCCCAACTTGCAAGGTCAAATTCAAACCTTAGAACAGAATCTGGCTCACCAAACAGAACAGTATGAGCGAGGACAGCAGGAAATAGCCAGCTTACAGGGTCAAATTACTGGGTTAGAGCAGCAAAAAAAGTCTCTCAGCGAAGATTTAGCCGTAAGTCAAACTCGATCGCTCTCTTTAGGGCAAGAATGCGACAATTTAACTATAAAACTCCAAGAAACCGTCGCTCAAGTGACAGCCATAACCGCCGAAAAGGACAGTCTCGGCGCTCATCTCGAAGCAGCTAAACTGGAGTTACAAGCTTTAGAAGTCCAGAAAGGGGAATTATCGGCAGAATTAACCACTGCTGCCGAAAAAATTGCTGATTTAAAAGGTGAATTACAGGAATTAACCCAGTTACCGCCACAATTGGCTGATTCTCAGGCAAAAATTGCTGATTTAGAAGGGCAATTACAGGAATTAACCCAGTTACCCCAACAATTGGCTGATTCTCAGGCAAAAATTGCTGATTTAGAAGGGCAATTACAGGGATTAAACCAGTTACCCCAACAGTTAGAAACCTATCGGGAAAATATTGCTAATTTAGAGATTCAACTACACCAATTAAGTGCCGAAAAAGACCAATTGGAAGCCACAACTTCCCGTCATATCGAGGAATTAAGCCAACAAAATCGCCAACTAACTGAAGGTTTAGAAGCCCAAAAAATGGCGGCTAAAGCTTTAGAAAAGGAAAAAATTAAGTTTGAGGGCGAGTTAGCAACTAAGCAAGCAGAAATCGCCGCTTTAGAGGTTAAAATTCAAAACCTACAGCAAGAAAGAGACTATTTCTCTCGACAAACTGCTCCCATTATTACTAATGAACCAGAAGCAATTATTAGTGAAACTCCAGTAGTAGCAGAACCAGAAACCCCCCCGGTGATTGCCAAGGAAACTCCGGTAGTAGAAGAACCGGAAACCTCTCCGGTGATTGCCAAGGCGACTCCTGTGGTGACAGCAGAAAAAATCACGGTTGCCGATACAAGTTTAGAAGTGCAACCGGCAGCAAAGATAGTCCAAAAGAGTCAAGAATCCGCAGAAAATCCCCTAAGAGGAAAAAGCGTAGTTATACTAGGAACCTTCAGCAAAATCAGTCGCGAGAAAGCGAAATCATTGATTATTAATGTCGGTGGTACTGTTACCGGTTCCCCCAGTGCGAACACTGATTATATTCTCCTCGGTAAAGCCCCCGGTGAGAAACTCAAAAAGGCTCAAAAATTAGGCATTAAAACCCTTTCAGAAGCCCAATTTCTGCAAATGGTAGAATTAGTTTAGCCGTCGGTTGTCAGGAGATAGGGTGGTCACTGCGTGCGCGTTGCGGAGGGTTTTGGGGTGATAGGGTGATGAAACAGCTTCCCCACTTCCCCACTTCCCCACTTCCCCACTTCCCCACTTCCCCACACCCCACACCCTGTTCCCTTGATTACCAAAATTATGAGTCAAAAAATTGCCTTTTTAGGATTAGGAGTAATGGGAGCGCCTATGACAGCTAATCTTGTCCGTCGAGGTTTTGCTGTCAATGCTTGGAATCGCAGCCCAGAAGCGCCGGGGATAATCATTGCCAGGGCATCAGGTGCGAACATTTGTTCTAGTATCGCCGCCGCCGTCAGGGATGCCGAGATTGTCTTTACCTGCGTCGGAGATGTGCCTGACGTGGAAGCGGTAATTTTAGGACCGGGGGGTGTCATGGAATCGGCAGCGGTGGGAACTCTGGTGGTGGATATGAGTACCATTGGCTCTCAAGCCGCTAGGATGATTGGTAAAAAGCTAGAGGAAAATAATCTCCGTTTTCTCGATGCTCCCGTCTCTGGGGGCGATATTGGGGCGAAAAACGGCACTTTAACCATTATGGTGGGGGGGAAAGAAGCGGATTTTCAGACTTGTTTGCCCTGTTTTCAAGCCATGGGCAAAACTATTCGCTGGTGTGGCGAAATCGGCAACGGACAAGCGGTAAAACTCTGTAATCAAGTCTTGGGGGCGGTTCACATGGTGGCGCTGTGTGAGGCTCTAAAAATGGCAAAAATTCAAGGATTAGACCCCAATTTAGTCATAGAAGTCTGTAAAACGGGGGCGGCGGGTTCTTGGGCGTTGGAAAATTTGGGACCAAAAATCCTCGCCCAAGATTTACAGCCGGCTTTTATGATTGAACATATTTTAAAAGATTTGCGATTAGTCAAACAAACTGCCCAGACAGCCGGGGAAATTCTGCCCGGGACAGATTTAGCAGAAACTCTATTTAAAGTAGTAGCGGAATTGGACGAAGGCAAGGGAATTAAACAGGGAACCCAAGCGATGATTCGCGCCTACGATTAAGCATTTTGTTGGCGATAAATATCATCGGTACGGGCAGCCATGATGAAATCATTTTGATGTAATCCGCCCACGTCATGGGTCCACCAAGAAACGGTTACTTTGCCCCATTCTGTCAATAAAGCGGGGTGATGGCCTTCTTTTTCCGCCGCTTCTCCCACGGCATTAGTAAAGGCGATTGCCCCCTGAAAATTGGCAAATTTATAGAGTTTTTGCAGACGGGGAATGCCCTCGTATTCTAAGAGATTCCAATCGGGAATTTTAGCCTGTAAAGCGGTAATTTCCTCGGCAGTGATAGGAGAAGAACCCGATTGATAAGGTTGACATTTTTGTTGGGCAAGTTCGGTCATAGGGGTATCAATCTAGATTTTTTAAGTAAGTAGTTATAATTAAATTGAAGATAGATTTTGCCTCTGATCCCCCCTGCCCCCCTTGATAAGGGGGGTGCCGATAGGCGGGGGGATCCCCCCTGCCCCCCTTGATAAGCTGTCCTTTAGTCACATCTTTCTTAACATTTCAAACCTTTGTAGCACAAGGCTTTCAAGACTCGGTTAACAATTTGTAATATTCCTTGTTGACACCCTTACTGACAAAGAAAAAACTGAAATCAAGTCAGGATAAGGGTT
>NZ_JAPZQJ010000657.1:0-19319 GCF_027530405.1 Microcystis sp. LE19-41.2A
GATAGGGGGGCATAAATCGACTAAATCCTTATCTGGCAAGAGACTTAATTGATTAGTTCGCTCTAGAGCAAAAACAATTGACAAAAATCGCTAAATGCCTTTCTCTATAAGGGTTCCATCCCTTATAACCCCCGTCCATTGCATAACACAAACCGAAGAGCCCTGACTCCTAACTCCTAATAATTAATTATCAGGATTTTTTGGCAATTGTCCAAAAGGGAAAAGTCTGACTGGGATTGATGATAACCCCCGTGATGCCATGGCGAGCAAAAGCGTATTCCTTGGTTTGCCAAAGGGGAATATAGGGAACTTCATCGGCGAGAATTTCTTGAATTTTGCCAAAAATCTGCTTTCTTTTGGCTGGGTTACTTTCCCGACGGGATTGTGCGATTAATTGATTCATTTCTTGACTGTAAAAAAATGAGCCTTGACTTTGCGATCCTCCTTCTTCGCAGCCAGTTTCTGGGGAACCTTTAGCACAATCTAAAAAGGGATAAATATAGTTATCTGCATCCAAAAAATCGGGATACCAATTAGATAGAGCAGTGGTATAAAGTCCCCGGCTAATATTACGGAAAAAGGCCGCTCCTAGGATACTATTGGGTTCAAATTGAATCATATTATCTAAATCCCGTTTTGCTAGAGCTTTCATCACTGCTGCCACGCTGCTGGAAGTAATCGATCCCGAGGAGTGCCAAACTTCTACAATTGCGGGTTTTTCCGGACTATAACCAGCGGCTTTTAGTAATTGTTTGGCTTGCTCTATATTATGGTTGCCATAGCGCTCTTTAAACACCGGTTGTGACTCGGAAAAAGTAGTAGGAATGAGACTAAAAAGAGGGATGCCTTGACCTTGTAAAATGCGATCATTAAGTAAATCTCGATCGACTAGAGAAGCAATGGCTTGTCGCACTAAAATATTATGGGTGGGTTCACTTTTGAGATTGACGCTCATAAAGTTAATTGCTGCCCCAGAAGATTCGATCGCTTGCGATTTTCCCTGGGCTGCTTCTGTGCGTAATTTTCTCACTTGAGGAGGCAGTAAAGATTGATAGGCAATATCCACCGCTCCCGTCTGAAAACCGTTAAATAAATTGGCAGGATTCGAGAGATAAATTTGCACATTAACTTCCTTATTTTTGGCTGGTTCTCCCCAATAGCGATCGAAGGCTTCTAAACTAAAAGAATCGCTGGTAACTGCTTTTAATCGATAATGTCCCGTGCCGATAAATTCTTCAGGTTTAAATTTACCCTCGCCAATTTGATAAAATTTGGGTGAAACTGCACAGGCTCCGGGGTAAGCTAAAAGAGCGGGAAAGGCGGCAAAAGGTCTGGTTAGTTTAATAGTAATTTCGTCTTCTTTGGTAGCAGTGATTTTATCAATTGTATCCCGGAGAAGAAAGGAAGGTTCACCACCATTTTTGATAAATCTTTCTAGGGAAAACTTCATCGCCTCTGCGTTAAAAACCGTGCCATCATGAAAAATAACTCCTCGACGTACTGGGATAGTATAGGTCAAACCATCGGGGCTAATTTGCGGTAATTCCGTGGCCAGGAGAGGCTTTAAATTAGTGGTTCCTTCCGCGTAGGTGTAGAGAGTTTCACCGAGATTATAAATAATAAAAAGTCCTGCTAACTCATAACTATCGGCCGGATCGATCGAGCGTGGTTTTAGGGTTGTCCCGATCATCAGGATATCCCTATCCCCCTGGGGTAAATTGGAATTAGTGGACTGACAGCCCACAGTCAGAAGAAGACAGAGGCAAAATAAACTTAAATAGCGATAAAGTTGGTGTAAAGGTTTCATCGATAGCGATTAACGGCAGCTAGGTATCAATCAATCCTATCATTTTTGTGCATAATCTTTTCCCCTAGGTTCCCTTAAGGAACTAGGTTGATTGCCTAATTGGTTGGGGAAAATTCTTCAATAACTGCACTGATTACCCAGACAATTAAACTAAATTTTCTGGTCGATGATGGCAAAAACTTGATCAATTTGGACAAGAAGAAGACCCTGGGCAGCAAAGGGTTTAAATGGTTCAGAATAGCTGGAGCTATGGAGGCAGATAGCAACCGATTAGAAACTCATCTTCTTTTATCTATCAGCCATTTAAGTAAGTAGTTATAATTAAATTGAAGATAGATTTTGCCTCTGATCCCCCCTGCCCCCCTTGATAAGGGGGGTGCCGATCCCCCCTTAGTCCCCCCTTGATAAGGGGGGTGTCTGATAACTTTTAACGACTACCTACTTAGGTTAATCCTGTCCCTTCCAAACAAGCTCGCTCGAAAATTGCCCCCGTGGTTACTGCCGAGGCTAAACTAGCACAAAGAAGATTGGCATCAGTAAAATTTGTTCCCCGTAAAATCGCCCCGAAAAAAATTGCTTCCTCTAAATCGGTTGCCGACAGATCTGCTCCGGACAGATTAGCGCTAGTAAAATCCGCTTGGGTTAAAATCGCCCCGACAAAACTCACTCCCCGGCCATCGACACCGCGAAAATCCGCCCCGGACAAATCTAGATGATTAAAAACCGCCCCGGCTAAAAAAGCACCGGCCAAACTTGCCCCAGTCACGATCGCATCGAGGAGAATTGCCCCGCGTAAATCGGCATTACGAAAATCTGCTCCCCTTAAATTTGCCCCTGTCAGGTCAGCACCGCGTAAATTTGCCCGTAAATTCGCCCCGGCTAGGTCTGCACCCGCTAAATCAGCCCCTGCCAAGTTCATGCCCCCTAAATCTTTTATCTCACCCCGACGAATTGCTAATAAATCAATACTGGGAAAAGTCATGTTCAGCCACGGTTAAATACTGTAAAAATATCTTAGAATATTCGTAAACCTTTGTTAAGAAAGCGCTCCATGTCCCTAGAGCTATTATCCCTAGAAAATATTGAAGAAATCGCCCACCAATACGGATACTGGGCAGTATTTATCGGTATCACCCTCGAAAATACCGGGATTCCCATCCCAGGAGAAACCATCACCATTGTCGGCGGCTTCCTTGCTGGTAGCGGTGATTTGAACTATTGGTTAGTTTTAGTCAGCGCAATTACAGGAGCAGTTTTGGGCGATAATTTTGGCTATTGGCTCGGTCGCGCTGGAGGTTGGCCGTTTTTGTTAAAAGTTGGCAAATTCTTTCGTATTCCGCCTCAAAAACTAGAATTAGCCAAGGAACAATTTAGTAAAAATGCACCCCGGGCGGTCTTTTTCGGTCGCTTCGTGGCTTTGTTAAGAATCTTTGCCGGTCCCATGGCGGGAATTGCCCGAATGCCCTACGGTCGCTTTTTCCTCTGTAATCTCGGTGGGGCAACGGTGTGGGCGACGATTATGGTGACATTATCTTTCTTTTTAGGCCGTTTGTTCCCCTTGCACCAGTTAGTTACTTCTATGGCTCGTTTTGGTATCTTGGCTTTAATTATCGTCCTAGCCTGGACAATTATTCACCCCATCCTTGAGTCACGGAAAAAGGTGGCTTAAGTCCGTCATTTCAGTTATCAGTTATCAGTTATCAGTTATCAGTTATCAGTTATCAGTTATCAGCTTTTGAAGGCAAGAGGCAAAAGACAGAATCTGACAATTCTCCTACCTAAAAAGAAGGTTAGAAACTAGGCACATCAAAGCTTTTAGCTATCCCCTGGAAAGAAGGGGGCTTGTTACCTCATTCTTGACGGGGAGCCATTCATGGTGTTAATATAATTTTGTCCCAGATCGCAACTATACATACATCAACGGTGATTGCCCAAAAAATTACTTTTTCTAATGGATTGGAATGTTACTACAGTAGTAGCAAAGAGGAAACAGAATACATTTTTTCGGAAATATTTACTGAAAGGCAATATGAAGGGCATAATATCATCATCAAAGAAGGCGATGTGATCTTTGATGTTGGAGCTAATATCGGTCTATTCTCTATTTTTGTCAAGGGAGTTGAACCAACAGCAAAAGTTTTCGCCTTTGAGCCAATCAAGCCAACTTTTGAGGTTTTGCAAAAAAATATTCATTTGCATTCTTTAGAGGATGTTGTTTTATTTAACTGTGGATTAAGTTCAGAGAATAACCCAGCAAAAATCTTTACTTTTTATCCCAATATGTCTGCTAATTCAACCACAAAGCCAGAGGATACCTTGGCTGAATTAGAAGATATTCAAGTCGATCAGAATTCCCAAAAAATAGAAAATTTGTTTGAAGAGTTTTTCCAAGAAAAAGAACAAGTAGCCTGTGAAGTAAGAACTCTATCTTCCGTAATTAATGAACTCGGTATTGACTCCATTGACTTACTGAAAATTGACGTGGAAGGAGAAGAATACGAAGTATTTCAAGGCATCGAAGCTAAAGACTGGCCGAAAATCAAGCAAATAGTGGCTGAAATTCACGATCAAAAGGGACGCTTAAAGCAAATAAGCCAAATGCTGGCAGACAATGGCTTCAAAATTCAACTAGAAAAAAGAGAATTACTACCTTTGACATTCGTGGATATTTTCCATTTATACGCTGTGCGTTAGTGGTTGAACTTTTATTCTCAAAGTTAATCTATTTTTCCAGAAAATTGGTTAATAACTGACTGAAACGTTGGGCAATAATCGGGGCATCAAATTCTGAAACTTTCGCTCTACCTGCCTTCCCTAAGGAACGAGCTTTTTCTGGATTGAGAAGCACTTCCGCTAATTTAGTCGCTAAATCTTCGGCATCTAAGGGATTGGCTAATAGACCTTGTACACCATCTTCAATCAACTCCGGTGTCGAGGAGGAACGACTGGCGACAATCGGTTTATAACTGGCCATAGCTTCAGCAAAAACTAGGCCAAATCCTTCTTGCAGACTAGGTAAACAAAAAACTTGACAATCAAGATATTCTTGGATCAGTTCTTGATAGGAAAGATAGCCGAGAAAAGTAACATTTTGCTCTAAATTGAGTTCTTGTGCTAGACGGCGTAAATTATTCCATTCAGGACCTTTGCTGGCAATTCGTACCTCTACATCGGGTATTTGACGGCGGAGAATTGCGGCGGCGCGGATCAAAGTAGCAACATTTTTGCGAGGATACTGGACACCGACACAAAACACCGTCGGCCTCCTCTGCTCGCGGTTTCTTTCCTCATACTTGACCGAGGCGACCGCTGCATCCCACCCTTTAAGATCAATTAGAGAATGAACAATTTCGATATTGCCATCGTACTGATAAAGTTGCTTGAGTCTAGTACGGGAATACTCACTGGTAGAGATGACCAGATCCGCACGATGGACGCTCACTTTCTCGGCCTTTGCCATCAATTCTAAGGAAGTTCGCACCCAACCCCGCTCAAAGGTGGCTTCATCGGCAATAATACCGTGAATATAAACGATAAAGGGTACTTTCAGGCGATCGCTGATGGCGTAACCATCCATATCGTAACCCACCACCAGATCATAGTGGTCAAAGCGACGGGGATCGAGTCGCCAATTCCAAAGAAAGCGATGCGCCATATAGCCTAACGGCCCCGATGCTTTGGTTGGCGAGAAGACATCAACGATATGACCCTGGGAGCGCAACTCGTTAGTCAGATGGATATTCCCAACGAAGGTACCACTTCCGAGCTTGACATTTTGGGGAGTTGCTGTGATGATTGCTATCTTCATTTTTTGTCAAAGTTTATGGCAGCGGTTGGATGATGATGGGAAAATTAGAACAAATAAGGTAGGCGGGAGTGGGTGCGAATCAAATCTTGATTTTCCCTGATAACATTCTCAAAATCTATGGACGAACGGATATCCTCGCGTCCGTTAGCTTTTTTCGTCAAAACGATGAAATGTCCCTATGGAGTATTAGGATGTTAGAAAACAAACGCAGATTGATTAATTATCCATAGGAAAGCGGTTATCAAAAATAACCGCTTCTGCAATTTTCCAAGAATCTCTTTAACGTTCGCGGCGACCGAAATTTTTGCGCTCACCGCGGCCACCACCGCCAAAATTATCTTCTTTGGGACGAGCTTTATTGACTTTCATCTGTCGTCCCATCCATTCGGCCCCGTCAAGAGTTTCGATCGCTTTTGCTTCTTCCTCATCGGAGGACATTTCCACAAAACCAAAACCGCGCATTTTACCCGTTTCCCGATCTACGGGCAAGTAAACGCGACTAACTGTGCCGTATTCAGCGAATACCTCTTTCAAGTCATCTGTCGTGACGTCATAAACCAGATTACCAACGTAAATCGTCATGGATTGTCTCCCAATATCACAGCCATTTCGAGAAGGAGATCGGACACAACCCAGTCAAGGCCATCAGGGAAAAACCACTTCTGTTTGAAACCAATGCTGCTACCGAACCTAACTACTCTCTCTAAACTAGCATAGCTGATCAGTGATCGGTGATCAGTAGGAGTAGGGAGTATTAAGTGAGCAGTATTACAAGGCGGTTTTCTGCTTTCTTTTCACTGATTACTGTTCACCGATAACTGATTAGGGTAGCCAAGGATATTGACTAAAATCGGGGGGACGTTTTTCGAGGAAAGCCTGTTTACCTTCGGCTCCTTCGGCGGTCATATAGTAGAGTAAAGTGGCATTGCCCGCTAACTCCTGTAAACCCGCTTGACCATCACAATCAGCATTAAAAGCCGATTTTAGGCAGCGAATCGCCAAGGGACTTTTTTCGAGAATTTCTAAGGACCATTTAATCCCTTCCCGCTCTAATTCCTCCACCGGGACGACATGGTTAACCAAACCCATTTCTAAAGCTTGTTGGGCGTTATACTGCCGACAGAGAAACCAAATCTCGCGAGCCTTTTTCTGACCGACCACCCGGGCTAGATAACTAGAGCCGAAACCGCCGTCAAAACTGCCCACTTTCGGACCGGTCTGGCCAAAAATGGCGTTATCCGCTGCTAAGGTTAAATCACAAACCAAGTGTAAAACATGACCGCCCCCGACCGCATAACCTGCCACCAGCGCGATAACTACCTTGGGGATGGAGCGAATTAATTTCTGTAAATCCAGCACATTGAGCCGGGGTACGCCATCATCGCCAATATAACCCGCCTGACCGCGCACCGTCTGATCGCCGCCGGAACAAAAAGCATATTTGCCGTCGCTGTGGGGACCTGCACCCGTGAGCAATACTACCCCAATGCGGGCATCCTCGCGAGCATCACAGAAAGCGTCGTAAAGCTCAAAAACTGTCTTCGGACGGAAGGCATTACGCTTATGGGGGCGATTTATAGTGATTTTGGCGATTCCCCCCCATTTATGGTAAAGAATATCCTCGTAGGTTTTTACGGATTGCCATTCAACGGTCATAGTCTCGGTTATCGGCACAGCTTTTTTACCTTACCTCATTTTGTCCCCCACTTTGAAGCCTGGAGCGCCAGAATAGGGGAATGGATAGTTGACCGAAAAGGTTTAAAGCTGATTCCCTTCTTGATGTTTTCTGAGTATTTATTCAAAATAAGTAGCTGGTTATAATTAAATTTAAAATGGATTTTAGGTTCGATCCCCCCTGCCCCCCTTGATAAGGGGGGTGCCGATCCCCCCTTAGTCCCCCCTTAATCCCCCCTTAATAAGGGGGGCATCTGAAAGTTTTTAATACCTACCTACTTACATTTATCCTATTTACTAACTTTAAAGAGGTAAAAATAAGAGTACAAGTAATAAAACTAAGCTTGAATCATTAGAGTTTTATTTGAGGCTAAAATATCCAATAACAATTTATCCTGATGATGACGGGGGATATGTATCAGAAATTAAGGATCTTCCGGGATGTTTCACTCAGGGAGAAACCATAGAGGAAACCTTAATCAGTAAACAGTAATCAGTAATCAGTAATCAGTGAACTGAAAACTTACATCTGATAACCGATAACTGATCACTGATAACTGAAAACTCACATCTGATAACTGAAAACTCACATCTGATAACTGATAACTGAATTAAAGCCATTCGATTTCTTTAGCTTTTTCGGGTAGTTTAGCCGTGGCTTGTCCTTGGCTGCGGGACTGAAACCCAATTAAATCGAGGGGAGTAGCCAATAAATCTACTAAATCTGCTTGACCAAACAGTAACTTGAGAGTATTTTTTGGTAGCTCTTTTAATAACCAACGACTGAGAGTAAAAAATAACTCTTGATTGGTTAAAGGTCGCATCAATTCGACACCATACAATTCGTGAAGATAGCGATTCGAGCGCCCATAACGTTTTAATTGACTTCTTAAGTCTTCTAAGGTGGAACGATGACGATGGTAAATAATTGCCTCTGGTGCGTAGGTTAATTGCCAGTCGGTTTGTTGTTGAATACGCCAACAGATATCGGCATCACCACCGGTAGTTAAATAAGGACGAAATAAACCAACTTTTTGAAAAGCTTCTCGACGAATAGCGAGGTTAGCAGTTTGACCGTAGGGACAAAAAGAATGTTCTAAAAGAAATTTTGGTGACATAAAGTTACGACGTTCTGCATACTTTTCCAAGCAAGTGGAACCAGTTAAGGCAGCAATTTCACCCACTACCAGACCGATGTTAGGATCACTAAAGGGTTGGATCAATTCTGTCAACCATTGCGGTGCGGGACGACAATCGGCATCGGTAAAGGCCAGAAAAGGATAACGAGCGCTTTTGATCCCTTTGTTGCGAGCAGCGTAGGAGCTTTGTATCTGATTTTCGCTTAAAATGATCAGGTTCAGTCCCCGCTGTTCTTCTGCTGCCTTTCCTAATAATTCTGCCGTGCGATCGCTACTATTATTATCAACTAAAATATATTCAACTAATTGACGGGGATAGGTCTGTTTGGCTAAACAATCAATGAGAGGGGGTAGATCTTTCTCTCCGTTATAAATTGGCACGATCACGGATACTTCGGGAAAGAACTGCAAGGTAGTTGACATCGTTGGAGTCCAATAAACGGGGGACGGTTGAACTATTCGCTACAATACTACTATAATCAATAGCAACAAAAAGCAAGTCTATCGTCAATTATTTTAGACCAACGATGAAAAGTTTCTTCCGAAAATTATTTTTCTATGTGGGTATTCTTTGGCTCTCACCCTTAATCATTGCTTTTCAGGTAGCTAACAATCGAGAACTTATCTTAGGTGATGTGCGGCGTTGGGTAGAGTTATTAGGTTGGGAAAAAAGAGCAGATTGGTTACAATTGTTAGCTCTGTGTCTGGAGGCAAAAGAATTTAGAAATTTATATTATTGTCGTCTTTTTCAAGGTGGTTCATTCAGCCGTTTTTTTATGTATATTCTTAGGTTTTTCTATCGAGAAAGTTCCTATTTATTTCTAGATTCTTCCTGTTCGATTGGCAAAGGATTATTTATTCAACACGGTTTTAGTACGATTGTTATGGCGGATTTGGGCGATAACTGTTGGATTAATCAACAGGTAACAATTGGCTATAAAGATAAAAGCGGTCGCCCCAAAATTGGCAATAATGTCAGGATTACCGCCGGTGCTAAAGTCTTAGGAAACATTACCATCGGCGATAATGTCACCGTGGGCGCAAATTCAGTGGTAGTCAAAGATGTTCCACCTAATTGTGTGGTGGTGGGTATTCCCGCTCGTATTATTAAACGGGACGGCGTTAAAGTAGATGAAAAATTATAAACGTTGACTTAAAATATATTCGGCAATTGCCAGATCTCCCGGAGTCGTAATTTTTAAGTTAGTTTCTTCACCGACGACAATTTTGACGGGAAAACCACATTTTTCTAATAAGGCGGCATCGTCGGTGACTTCCCAATCTAATTTTCGGCCCTGTTCATGACATTCTTTTAATAATTTTACCTGAAAACCCTGGGGCGTTTGGGCCGCCCACAACTGCGAGCGATCCGGTGTATCCTCAATCCAGCCCTTGCTATCGACAATTTTAATCGTATCTTTCACCGGAATCGCCGCAATGAAACCCTGACAAGTGGCTAAAGCGGCGGCACAGCGATCAAATAATTCGGGAGTGGCTAAACAGCGCGCCCCATCGTGAATTAAAACCGTCTCAGCCCCCTCTGGTAGGGCTTGTAAGCCATTATAAACCGATTTTTGTCTGGTTTCACCTCCTTGGATGATTTGCACGGGTTTAAGGGCATTTATAGGGGTGATAATTTCTCGGATATCCTCAAAGTCTTCCGGTTGTGCCATGATGCCAATCCAGATAATTGCCCTCGATTCCATGGCAGCCAGCAAAGTCCAAGCCAGGAGAGGTTTTCCGTGCAGGGTGAGCAGTAATTTATTGCGATCGCTGCCCATCCGTTTACCCATTCCCGCTGCTGGAATTAACAAATACATATTTTTTTCAGGTAAAAAGTTAACAAGAGTCAGGAAAGAGAATTCAGTGGACAGGAGTGGGGAGCTTTTTGCCTCTTATTTGTAAACAGTAATCACTGTCCGGCTGATGGTTAATCGCTTAAATAACCCAAAAACTATGCCTCTTAAGAGAATAAATCGAGGGGAAAGTGACCATAAGTACCGACTAATTGATCATTTTCTGACTGACAAGAAACCAGGACACCGCGATAGGTTCCCGTATAGGAATCGAGATAGGAAGCTTGTCTTTGGGTATTGTATTTAATATACACCGCTCCCTGTTCTGGTTGGTCTTCTGGGAGACTATTAGGTAGGGGGTATCCCAGGGCTTGTAGATAACTTTTCAGGGCTTTAAATCCCTCTTCATTGTTATCGGCACAGATACCTAAATTAATTGATTCCGAACCTTGGTTAACTAATAAAATTGCCTGTCTTAGAGCTTCTTCTTCTTCGGGGGATTGGGCAATTTTTAGTTGAATACATCCATATTCTTTTAGGAGTTTCAAGGCTTCTTCCATAGACATGAGCGGTTAGATATGTGGGGCTAAAGATAAAAAATCAACTGTTGCTGCTGTCCTTACCGACAAATTCCCAAGAAAAAAAGCCCTAAATCATTGGGGTTTAGAGATAGGAAAATTTTGCATTGGTCTTAATCGCAAGATCGCCAATTTCGATCATATCAGGTTGGGGACAGGAAAATTTATCGGGGTTGTTCGAGCGCTCCGGGTTGTGCGTACATTTCACTCACTGCTTTTTGATAGCCAAAGTAAGCACCTATAATAATTCCAGTGCCAAAACCGATCGCTAGGTAAGGCAAAATTATACTGAGGGGAAAAGAGGAGTGTCTCCGATGAGATAGGGAAAATCGCTCACCAGTCGCCACAATATTCTCAGCAGCTTCAGTGAACTCCTCCCGTTTTTCTAGGGCTTTTTCTTCAGTTGTTTCAGAGTCTTCCAAAGCTTCTGGCGCATCTTCCGGGTCATTTTCGGCGATTTCTGCGGTTATTATCGGCAAAGAGTTTAATTTGGTGACACGATTGACGATTAAATCATCTTGACTCAGGATTATCGATTCTTGCCAAGCGGGGATATCGGATTCCTCGGTCATACCGTAAACGATCACTTGTTCTAATCCATCGATGCCCAAGCTTTTGATTTCTGCCGACAAAAAAGGTAATAACTTGTGTTGATTGGGTATATTTTTGGATTGAACTTTTAGAGTCAGGGCATTTTCTTGTGGGGTGGCTTCAACAACCTCTATTTTTCTGGTTAAGAGACTTTGGTTAAGTAGAGCAATAATAGCGGCTGGCTCCTGGAGTTTAGCGGCATGGATAAGTTGTGCCTGATTCATGACCTTGAGGGGCTAAGGAGGGGATATTATAATACTAAACCCTGTGGAAAAGGTATAGGAAAGTGGGTGAGTGCCGGAGCAGGGGGAAACCATCCATAACTGGGTTTTTAAAGTTGAATTGGGACTTAATCATGCTATTAAAAACCGATTTGGTATCGGTCTGTCCATCCCTGCCCCCGGTGCCACTTAAATTTCCGCCACGGCTCTTTCGATTAAACGACGAGCCAGGGTTTGAATACCGGTATGTTCATAGTAATTGGTGGTCATATCGAGGAATGCCCCAACATATACCAATTTATCGGCAGAAAAGTCGATAAATCCCTGAATTTTGCTCAATAATCCCTGCTGGCTCAAACTGCGCTGGCTGACAAAACTACTCATCCAACCTTTAGTGGAGTCGAAACTTTGACCGATAAAGTCTAATTTTCTGGCAGTATTTCCCCCCGGAATCAATTCTTTAATACTGCCGAAAGTGGAGTTAGATTCTAATTCTTCCGGGGTGAGAATGCTGAGGCCCGATTCCACTTTCCGGATAAAACTGCCCCCCAGGGGAATTAAACCATCCAAACAAACTAACGCCGCCATCCGCATCAGGGATTCGCCGCTATAATCTCCCAGAGAAGCGACGAAATCATCGATACTATCGCCCGGAATGCCATTAATTTGACAAAAAGCGACTAATTCTGTCACTAATTTCAAAGTTAGATCGATGGTTTGCGCTTTTTCGGGGGCAGGGGTTAATTTTTCGATTAAACCGCCCATGAGGGGAATTTTACCACCGACGGCATTAGCAAGAGAGGCGGCGGCTAGGGCATTATCGGCGCTGTCGATGGTTTGGTAGAGCCAGAGCGCCCGTTGATAGCCCTGGGATTGATCATTAAACAACCAAACGGCTCGATCGCCAATCTGTTGGATCATGCTTTCGTCGGTTTCGCCGGTGACTGTGATAATCGTATTTTTAAACCCGACTAGGTTATCCCACTGTCCCGGCACGACATAATCAAGGGTTTTGAGAACTTTGACGGTGAGATTATTAGTCGGTAATTCGTCCACCAGTTCAAAAATTGGCTTACTCACGGATGTCTCCTTACTTTAACTTTGCTAGACCATCTAAATCGAACTTAGCTAACCAAGCTTGGCGATCGCTGGCGGTAAAATCCGCATCCCGCGATAAAACCTTGACTTGATAACGATTATTGACTAAAACGGCGCTGGCGGTTGCACCCTGTTCCACAGAGGGAAAACCTTTAATTGTGGTTTGACTGTCTTGGAATTTATTGGCCGCGGCGGGATTATTGCTGATGTCAGATATGGCTAACATAGCCAGAACTTTGCCATCTTGCTTCAGTTTTGCCTCAGCAAAGCCTTTTTTCTCCTGGGTATAGACGCGCTCGTATCCTCCCCCAGAAGGCGGGAAAAACCGATTAAAACTGCCGCCAGAGGTGGATTCTTTCACCACTGCCGCCGCCCCGCGAGCGGTACTTTCTTGTTGCGCTTGGTCAAATTGTGAGGGAGCTTTAGCACAGGAAGTTACTAGCAAAAGTACCGCCAATACCCCTGCTATCAAGATTTTGCCAAATCGAAAGCTCATAGTTCTCTTAATTAAAACTTACTAATGTTTGTTTGTAGTATATCTCTCGCTTATTGCTGATTATTGTTAAGTTTTTCTAGATGCTGTCACACCAGACCGGGAAACAAACAGAAAATCAGCAAAATTCGAGTCAATAGCTAATTTTTAGGAGTACATCTCAATATTAGCTCTCCTGCCAAAATCAAAAATCTTCCGTTAGTGGGACTTATGCGTTTTCGGTCAGCACATTACGGGACAAAGGGTTAACCTCGATTTATGATTTTCCTTGATATATCTGGGTTTCAGCGATTTTGGGCTTGGTCGAAGTAAATCCCAAGCGGGGATTGGAGTTGAGGCTAACACCCCACACCCTGCCACCACCGAAAAACTTTTTGCCGCAAACCCCAGCTACAGTCCCGCAATTGCCCCTCGCGCCATAGATGCGATCGCTTGTTCCGTGGCCCGGGGTAGATGATAATATTTACCCCCGGCTTTTAGGGCTAATTCTTTGGCAAAACCAGTGGAGACGAATTTTTTCTCCGTATCGATGACCAGCAGTTTAATGCCTAAAGAGCGAATTTTAGCGGCAATATCGAGCAGTTCTGCCTTAATATCCGGTTTTTCCCCCTCCGGAATCGGTTCGCCTAAAGATTTCGCCAAAGGAATATTACTTCTACCGTCGGTAATCGCCACAATCACCACTTGACCGATATCCCCCGATAAACGGGCATTCATCCCCACATGAACCGCTTGGGTTAAACCGTGGGCTAAGGGGGAACCGCCGCCACAGGGCAGGGTTTCTAGACGTTTTTTCGCTAGGGTAATCGATTTGGTTGGCGGTAATAGTACATCTGCTCGCTCACCCCGGAAAGGAATCAGGGCAATCTGGTCGCGATTTTCGTAAGCTTCCGTTAACAGACGCATGACCGCACCTTTAGCCGACTGCATCCGATTCAGGGCCATGGAACCGGAGGCATCGACCACAAAGACAATTAAAGAACCGGCCTTGCGGGCCAGCCGTTTTGAGCGCAGATCCCCTTCTTCTATAATCACATGACGTTCGGGATTCCTCAAGCGACGGGCTTTTTGATAGGGGGCGGCCGCCCGGAGAGTGGCATCGACGGCGACTCTTTTCACCTTGCCCCGGGGTAACATCGGCTTAATATAACGTCCCCTATCTTCCGAGAAAATCAGGTTACGCGCCCCCGATTTCCCCTGACGCTGGGCCATCTGGGCAAAATACAGCACACTGGGATCCAGTAAAACCCCTTCTGGGTCAAAAACAAATTCTTCTGGCAGATTATCCGGCTGTTCCGGTTCTTTTTCCTCCTCTTTCTCCTCCTCTTTTTCTTCCTGTTCCTGCTGGTTTTCGTCTTGGGGCGGTTCCGGTGGTGGTGGCGGCGGTGGGGGCTGTTGTTCCTGTTCCGGAGGTGGTGGCGTAATCAGCGATCGAGGTACAATAACTAATTCGACGGCTCTTTTTAAGTCATCGGCACTGACTACATCCCGACCTTCTAAAGCGGCGGCCGCCTTGGCTACTCTCACGGCAAAAATCTCGGCGCGATGACCTTCTACCCTACCGCGCACCGCTTCCTCCACTAGATAACTAATTTGTTCGGGTTTAATTTTTACCTCTTTTAACCATTCCCTCGCCAGAATAATTTCGGTTTTTAGATCGTCCATTTCTTGGGCATATTGGGCGATAAAAGCGCTGGGAGAAACAGCATACTCGATCGCCTGATTGACGGCGGTTACTCGTTGGTCTAAACTGAGGACACCATCGGCGGAAAGAGCAATGGCAATTCTATCTAATAAATGGGTTCGTAAATCCCCTTCTTCCGGGTTATAAGTAGCGATCAGGATTGGTTTACAGGGATGTTGAAAACTGATGCCTTCCCGTTCGATTTGGTTACGTCCTTCGCTTAAAACTGTGAGTAATTGGTTAGCAATTTGGTCATCAAGTAGATTAATTTCATCGATGTAGAGAATTCCCCGATGGGCGCTGGCTAATAAACCGGGTTGAAAGACTGGTTCCCCCTGTTTCACCGATTCTTCCACATCGACGGAACCCAATAAACGATCCTCCGTGACTCCTAGGGGAATCTGCACGAAAGGGGCCCGGATAACTTCCGTGGCGACCTCTCCACTGCTATATTCTTCTTTAGTGCGATCGTCCCATTCGTCGGCATTATTGGGATCACAATTAAAGACATTACCTGCAATAATTTCGATCGGTGGCAGTAAGGAATGTATCGCTCGCGCCATGACTGATTTGGCGGTTCCCCGACGACCGGCAATCACCACACCCCCCAGGGCGGGATCCACGGCGGCTAAGAGTAGGGCTAATTTGATCGCTTCTTGGCCGACAACGGCAGTTAGGGGAAAATTGAGGGTCAGAGTGGGCATAGATCTAGATTCAGGCGGCCAAATTCTAGTGTAAAACAGAAGCTCACTGGTCTGGCACTTTTCCCTTTTCTTCGACCCGCAAGTAAAATTTTTTTGATTCCCTTTTCTGGAATCTTAGCCGGCTCTCGATGGATTTCTTCCTCCCCGAACCGATCGAGAAGTTGCCGGGTTAATCTAGGATTAGCTCCTGATAACGGCTGTAGAGAGGACAAAAATATGATAGCGACAATAATCGATCGCCTTACGGAAACCAACCCGCAAATTATGCGAGAATGGCAAGGAAGATTAACCCCGAAAAATATCTCGATCGCCTCGATTATCTCCCTAGTTGGTCAATTATTAGTTTATTTATACTATCAAAATCTCTTGCCGGTAGGGGAGGGATTTAGTCGTTACTGTACTGCTAATCCCCCCAATAACAACGATTATTACCCCTATAGTGGGCTTAAATACTGTATCCAAGACCTAAATGGTCAATGGATGATTATCTCCCGGTTATGGTGGTTAGATATCTTCACTTTTCTGAGTATTACCGGCATTTTCGCTCTTTTAGTGGTGGGAACCTATCAATTAATCGCCGATCTTTCCGGGGAAGAGCGCCGGGGTACACTTAATTTTATCCGTCTGAGTCCCCAACCCGCCAGAACGATTTTTATCGGCAAAATTTTCGGGGTTCCCATTCTCCTCTATCTCGTCTGTCTTCTCGCTTTACCCTTTCACTTGGGGGCGGGTTTATTAGCAGGTATTCCCTTGTCATTAATTTTAGCCTTCTACGCGGTTCTGATCGCTAGTTGTGCCTTTTTCTATCATGCCGCCCTTAGTTTCGCTTTAGCCACGCCATGGTTAGGGGGATTTCAACCCTGGTTAGGCAGTGCTACAGTCTTAATCTTTGTGTTTTATAGCACTATTTTTACTTTATCGGGCTATGGCGGTTCCCGTACCCCCTTTGATTGGTTAATTTTCTTTAATCCTAGTTTTGTCCTCCCCTATCTAGTTAAATCTACTTTTCTCCCCCCCGATGCGGTACGCTATCTAGGAATCTCACAAATCTTCGGGCTGCGTTGGTACGGTCAATCTCTCTGGCAATCGGTTATAGTGGGTATTAGCTTAATTTTGCTCAATTTTGCCCTCTGTACCTACGGTTTAACCCGAGTTCTCCAGCGTCGCTTCCATAATCCCCTCGCTACTCTTGTTAGTAAACCCCAAAGTTACTGGATGATGGGCTGTTTTAGCGCTATTAGCCTAGGTTTTGTCTTCCAAACTCTGCAACCGAGCTATATTTTCGATAATTTTGCGATTCTTAGCGTTTTTGTGGCAATTTTTGGCTTGTTAATCCTTTTTGCCCTCACTCCCCCCCGTCAAACTCTCCAAGATTGGACTCGCTATCGTCATTTGCAAGGAAAAACGGGCATTAGTCTGGGAAAAGCTTTAATCTTTGGCGAAAAAAGTCCTTCTACCCTAGCCATGGCTATTAACGTCGCCATTGCCATTTTATTCATTCTTCCCGCTATTTTTATCGCCCCTCTCCATCAATATAAACTAGCCACTGCAGCCGGGTTTATCTTGGCAATGAACATGATTTTAGTCTATGCCGCTATCGCCCAATTATTGATGTTAGCCAGCACAAATAAACGCGCTTTGCTGGCAGCCACTAGCATCGGCATTTTGATTATTTTCCCCTTCCTCTGTTTTGCTGTCTTGAGAGTTAATCCCAGTCAATCTCCGCTTTTATGGTTTTTTACTTTTCTTCCCATTGCCGCTACTAAATACGCTACATTTCCCTCTTTCGCTTTGGCAATCTTCAGTCAGTGGTTGGGTTTAACCCTCGTCGGATGGCAAATTAATCGGCAATTAAATCGCCTTGGTGCCTCGGCAACTAAAGCGTTAATGCCAAGCTAGAAAATACCGACTCACAGGGGGAATTAAATAATATCTCTGCTGACAATTTTCTCCCCTTGAGTGTCGGTTAAATTTTTTTTCCCAAAAAGCTTGACAAAACCCCACGACTTGACAGATAATTTCTTATAGAATGGGAATCCGTGCCTGCCTGCAAACCCCCTCTTTTCAGGTCAAATAAAGCTCCAAAGAATTAACCCCAAAAAGTAGGGGGAGTTAATTTCAGTTCCGGTGCTGATTAGGAGCATCTTTCAATTTGACAACGCCACATTTTTACCCCACCACCGATAAACTATCAACGATTAGCGAGGGAGTATAACAGGAGCCATTCCATTGATTATCGGCCCCCAGAGCGATTAAATTCTGCAAAGCTGTATAAACATTTCCCGTCACCATTGTATCTTTAACTCGTCCGGTGATTTTGCCCTTTTCTATGCGATAACCCAGATCGATATTGACAGAAAAATCGCCCGAAATATCGGCCCCATGACCTAAAATTTGGTCAATAACTAGACCTTCATCTATTTGCGAGATTAAATCCTCTAAAGTTCCCTCTCCCGGTGCCACGATTAGATTAACTAAATCTGGCATAGGATAAACCCCTAACCCGGGACGAAAACCGTTTCCCGTCGGAGTAGTTTTTAATAATCTGGCCGTGGTACGATCGCTATAAAATTCCTTAACTCTACCTCGTTCAATTAAAGATAAAAATTTGGTAGGAGTTCCCTCATCATCAAAGGGACAACTATAGGGTTCTCGCTCCGGTTGTTGAGATAAAGTCAACTGTTCTGACATAACCAATTGACCGATTTTATCACTCCAGGGCGAAGACTTTTCTAATATCTGTTTACCATTTAAAGCCATCTCCACGGTACCCCATAACAGGGTAACTGCATTAGCCGTAAATAAAATTGGTAATTTTCCCGTGGGACTATCCACATTATTGGCTGCCCATTGTAGTCGCTGCAATAACTGTTTAATTACCGTATCGGGATGAGGTGTAATGCGGGTATATTCCCCATCATAAACCGCCAGAAAATCCTCCCCCCGTACCCATTCAATCCCCAGATAATAACTCAAAGCTGTATCGGTATATTGACAATATAAACCCTGGGAATTAACCAAACGGGTGATTTCCCGTTCACATTCCCATTCACCACTACAAATAACCTCAGGATAAACTTGGCGAATTTGGCCAATCATTTGATTACCCATCTCGATTAAAGATTCTACCGCCACATCTTGCCCAATCGGGTCATAAATTGCCTGTCGTGGTGCCGAAAATTCGATTTCTTCTGGGGCATTGAGATAGGATAAATTTAACGCTGTTTCTACTAAAATTTCCGGTTCCACATCACCATAACCCACCGCTAACCCTGGACAACCCTCGCGCCATAATCTTAAGGCAGTTCCCACGGATTCGGAACTTTCTAGCTGTTTGAGACGATTAGCCTCAAAAAAAACGGGATGGGAAAGGGAGGAAGATTGATAAACTTCGGCTGCCACCGCTCCCGATGTGAGAGCTAGTTCGATGAGTTGTTGCGGATCGATCGTCATGGTGATAGTTTTTGAGATGATAGCTATCTGATTATCTCAAGCTTCGGCACTTCGGCGCAAACAAGATAGCAGCGGCTGATAAGACTGCGGGGAATTAAGAAATTTTTGCTTATTCATCGATATTTTTGAGCAAAGTTGACATCCTCGCCGCCCTAAAAGTGCGGCGATTCCTAAACCTCACGATTTAAGTTTCTGCTTCCACCACCGTCGCATACCACAGTTAAAAAACCATGTACTGTCTTACACAGAGTCCACAGACTTTCGCCCCATTTC